>NZ_JBHFNQ010000254.1:0-26723 GCF_041929345.1 Floridaenema aerugineum BLCC-F46 | reverse complement strand
CCACCTGAAAAAGTAAGGTCGGCTCGACCTGAACTTAACGCCTGTGGACAAGTTGGTGCCGACACCCTTGGTTGAAGCAGGAAGAAAACACCACATCAAATTAACAAGTTTAGTTAGGTTTGGATAGGTTTTTCAGAGCAGCCAACTACCAACTACCAATTACCAATTACCAAACCAAAAGTGTGTAAAAAAATGTATTAAATATAAACTATTTCTAGACGACTCTCCCGATCAAACCAACTTAGTTAAGTCGATATTTAGGTAAGGTAGCCTCATGTCCATAACCATTGCCCCAGAGCAGATTGACAGAATTGTTTGGAATCAGCATCACGACCCCTATGAAGTACTAGGGCCTCATACGATAGAACAGAATGGCAAAACCGTCTGGGTGGTGCGAAGCTACTTGCCATCTGCAGATGCAGCCTGGGTAATTCTACCGGAACAACGGAAAGAATATCCGATGCAGACTGTACATAATCCCCATTTCTTTGAATGTGTCCTTGATGATGTCACAGAATTAGCAAACTATCAGTTGCACGTCAAAGAAGGCGAACATCAGAGGGTTATCTATGACCCTTACGCTTTTCGTTCTCCCCATATCACGGAGTTTGATATTCATCTGTTTGGCGAAGGAAACCATCACCGAATTTATGAAAAGTTAGGCGCACACTTAACCGAAGTCAACGGGGTTAAAGGTGTGTATTTTGCGGTTTGGGCACCAAATGCGCGAAATGTTTCTGTCTTAGGTGATTTCAACTGGTGGGATGGGCGCAAACATCAGATGGCAAGGCGGGTAAATGGGATTTGGGAACTGTTTATCCCTGGAATTGGTGTGGGAGAGCATTACAAGTTTGAGATTAAAAATCATGCGGGTCACATTTACGAGAAAAGCGACCCTTACGGTTATCAGCAGGAAGTTCGACCGAAAACCGCTTCCATTGTTACCGATTTAAGTACCTACACCTGGAACGACGAAGAGTGGATGGAGAAGCGGCGTTACACTGACCAAATGACTAAACCAATTGCGGTTTATGAATGTCATTTGGGTTCTTGGTTGCACGCTTCTTCGGCTGAACCTGCTAAGTTACCTAATGGAGAAACTGAACCTGTAGTTATTACTTCGGAACTTAGGCCGGGGGCGCGGTTCTTGACTTATCGGGAGTTGGCAGATTACTTGATTCCTTATGTCAAGGAATTAGGTTTTACTCACATTGAATTGTTGCCTGTGGCGGAACACCCGTTTGATGGTTCTTGGGGTTATCAGGTGACAGGGTTTTATGCGCCGACTTCTCGCTTTGGTAAGCCGCAAGATTTTATGTATTTTGTGGATAAGTGCCATGAAAATGGGATTGGGGTAATTGTGGACTGGGTGCCGGGACATTTCCCCAAGGATGGTCATGGTTTGGCTTTCTTTGATGGAACGCATTTGTACGAACACGAGGACCCCCGGAAGGGCGAACACAAGGGTTGGGGAACTTTGGTGTTCAATTATGCTCGCAATGAGGTGCGGAATTTCTTAGTTGCGAATGCGCTGTTTTGGTTCGATAAGTACCACATTGATGGGATTCGGGTGGATGCGGTAGCTTCGATGATTTATTGGAACTACTGTCGTCCTGATGGGGAATGGGTGGCTAATCAGTATGGTGGTTGCGAAAATATTGAGGGTGCGGATTTTCTGCGCCAGATGAACCACGTAATTTTTAGTTATTTCCCTGGTATTCTTTCTATTGCGGAAGAGTCTACTTCTTGGCCTATGGTTTCTTGGCCTACTTATGTGGGTGGTTTGGGCTTTAATTTGAAGTGGAACATGGGTTGGATGCACGATATGTTGGATTATTTCCACATGGACCCTTGGTTCCGCCAATTCCACCAAAACAATGTTACTTTCAGTATTTGGTATCACCATAGCGAGAATTTTATGCTGGCGCTGTCTCATGATGAGGTGGTGCATGGTAAGAGTCCGCTGATTGGTAAAATGCCTGGTGATGAGTGGCAGAAGTTTGCTAATGTGCGGGCTCTGCTGGCTTATATGTATGCTCACCCTGGTAAGAAGACTCTGTTTATGAGTATGGAGTTTGGTCAGTGGAGTGAGTGGAATGTTTGGTCGGATTTGGAGTGGCATTTGTTGCAATATGACGCTCATAAACAATTGAAGTTGTTTATGACTGAGTTGAATTCTTTGTATCAAAGCGAACCTGCGTTATATACTCAGGATTTTGGTCAGGAGGGATTCTACTGGATTGATTGCAGCGATAATCGTCATAGTGTAATTTCGTTTGTGCGCCGTGCTAAGGATTCTGATGAGTTCGTTGTGGCGGTGTGTAATTTTACGCCACAACCTCATAGTCATTACCGCATAGGTGTGCCGCAACCGGGTTTTTATAAGGAGTTGTTCAATAGTGATGCCCGGAAGTATGGTGGTAGCAATATGGGGAATTTAGGTGGTAAGTGGTCTGATGATTGGGGATACCATAATCAGCCTTATTCATTGGATTTGTGTTTACCGCCTTTGGGTGTGTTGATTTTGAAGTTGGAACCGCCAGAGGTTAAGGAAGAGGATGCTGTGGATGTGGATGCTCACTTGTCTTAAGCTGTAAGGCTAGTTCGTTGTGACGACTTGGGTCGTTCTGTTGGGAAAGATTACGACGTAGGGACACGGCATGAAAGAGATAACGGTAAGAATTGCAAATATTGATTATGCCTTGTCCCTACCCTCACCAACGAACTTAGTTTTGGCAACCTCTGTCGCTTTCTACACGCATGGCTCCCAGTAAGGTAGAAACAAATACGCAACGCCTGGGGGCTGTGTCGTTGGCTCCGGGGGACATAAAGGTGATTCTACCTAGTTGTCCGTTGACTCTGCCTTTATATTGAAATTGAATGTTGTAAGTTTCGTTACTTTGTCTTAGTGTGGTTCTAGCTTGATCGATCTCTATTTGATCGGCATCTTCACCCAGTAAGTTGTCCCATCTGTGGTTAGTTTCTGTGTCGTTAACTGGATGTACTGACCATTGTATTGTCCGATCGCTTTTCCGAAAACTGGCTTCCCAAACTCGTTTTTCGCTTTTGGCTTTGTGTTGGGCTTGTCTGATAATGTTTAGCGCTTCTGCTTGGGCGCTGTTGAGGCGATGGCGTTTGAGGATGACTTGCCAGGTGGGATTGGCGATCGCTGCCAGTATCCCAATAGTCACCACTACTACTAACAGTTCTACTATGGTAAAGCCGCCATTGCAGCGGAAAGGTTGGGATTTCATTAAAAAGACTCTAAACGCACCTGAGTTAGTATTCCCTTACAGGTGGGTTTGGTCACAAGTTTGACATAAGTATATTTAAACTGATTTTTTGATTGTTGATGAGATTGCTAATGATTCATTATCCTCGAGTAGCCCAAAAACGCAGTAAAGCGTAGCCAAACAGCGTAATTTGGTTCACTTTTTAGACCCCTCTGTAAGCGCATCCCTAAGCCTATTGGATGCTAGATCCGACCGATGGGGCGTAGTTTAGTAGGAATCATTAGGCAGTCTACCCAAGCCTAGTACAATCAAAGTGGCGTTGCTCACCGTTCAAGTTTGATTGCACACCTAAAGCGTTACCGCTCTAGGCTTTTGAGTTTAAGCGTAGCTTCCGGTAAGTTACGCTTAATCGCTTTAAGAGCGATATTTCGAGCGGCATTAAGTCCCGAATGAGCTTTGTAACCATCAGGAGTAGCGACAAGGTTAGCACCTGATTGATACTCTAAAAACTCCAATATCGAACTAGGGAATTGATTGCCTCTCCAAACAGGAATTCCATCAGGACTAAGCCTACTAGTATCTCTTGGATTAACCCTAGTTACCAACATTCCATAATCCTGAAAAGCGATTCTTTTCACTTGTTCGTAAACTTTGCTTTTTAACCAATAAGCACTTTTTTGATTGGAGCGTCTAGAGTATTTCCCTCTTTGGGGACGCAGATTTCCTAGATGCTCAAAGCTAATAACTTGAACTTGCCAATGTCTAGCAAATTCGACAATTAGCCTCGACACATCCCTGGAAAACTCTACCTCTCGCCTCGATAATTTCTGCCACCTTTGGTTAGCAAAACCAGAGGAAATAATGCCAGTTTGATTCATCTTGATTGCAATCCGTCCTAGATTCCGCTTCCTACGCACTACATGGCGTGACTGATTGATAAAGAATCTAGCAACTTCCGTCGATTCGCCTCTGGCGTTGGTTTCTAGTACGGTGCAAATCGCAATGTGTTTATCGAGATCCATATCAATCCCGCAAGTTCTAAACTTGGGGGCTGACATGATCTTTTTTATTCCTCCAGTGGCAGGTACATATTTCTCGATTGGGAAAACCAACCAAAAGGAGTTACCTTTCACCTGCACTCTAGGAGAACATTTTACCCAGTCCGATTCAATTTCTGGGCTTTGATATTGATGCTTAATCCATTTCCATTCACCGTTGACTAATACTTTTAAAACGATAAAAGCGCCATCATCTTCCTTCCACATTCCAGAATCATACTGAGGATTAAAGTTGAACTTTCTGGGATGGACTGGTGGTTTGTGGCGCTTCATCTTTTTGGGACGCTTCAGCCATCTTTGGTAATTGCTGTGCCACGATTCATAAGCACCAATAGCTTGACGAATCGCGGCTCTTTTAAATGGTGAAGGCAATCCTTTGATGAATTCATCGTCAAATGTTTTGATTTCGTAGTAGCGCCATCCCCCATTATCTGTTTTTGGGATTGTCAAGCCAAGCGGATCTTCTGCAATCAGCAAGAAATAAAAATGCACTACTTCGTTGTAAGCATCTTTAGTTTCTTGGAGATTCACCAAATTTCGTTCAAGTTTTGCCTTGACCGACTTAGTGGTGATTGAAAATCCTTTCTTGCCTTTTAGCACAACTGAAACCATAATATTGAATTACTTTTAATATACTCCAACTTACTCCGTTTTACCCACTTCCAAGACCATCTGTTGTTCGTATTTTCTCAGGAAGTACAGCTTGGCACTGAAGCAGTGCATGATTGCCATGAAGTCCTCTAGGAACTCTTGCTCAGGAGATTGATAGTTATTATTCAGGACAACAATTTCGCAGTTGTTTAGGTTGCAGAACCATTCCACGAAATCGAAGCCAAACCTGCATAGCCTGTCTTTGTGCGCCACTACTAATGTCTGAATTTCTCGATCTGCAATCCTTTGCATTAATCTGAGAAATTTCTTGCGCTTGAAGTTCAATCCTGAGCCGATGTCGCTTATGCACTCGCAGTTAGGATATCTTGACGCTAGGTAATCAATCTGTGATTGCAAGTCTTCTTTTTGAGATTGCGTCGATACTCTGGCGTAAGTTACTACCTTAGCGAAAGCGATACTGGGTTCGCTTTTCATGTTCTCAAGTGCTAGAACCGGATATCTGCGATGCCCTCCCGCTGATTTGATGCAAGGAATCTTACCTGCATCTGCCCAATCAGCCAATGTTTTAGGGTGATATCCATACTTTTCATACACTTGCTTTGGTGTTAGATACATACCTCATTTCACTACGTTTTACTCCTTTATACTACGCTTTTCCGCTATCTGATGATTAGACGTGCAGTTTGCACCAGAGTGGGACAATCATTGTCTCCAGCTGTAGCAGTAGCACCCATGATCGTCATCACAGCTACACAGCGCTTTGTACCTCCTCTTACTCCTAAACTTCCTTGATTGTCTCTGGTGCCAAAGGTAATACCACCAGTTTGGACTGATTCGGTTTTCAGCAAGCCTTTGTATTGAAATAGAACGCTGTAAGTGTTTGACCCAGCAGGTGATAGAGTTGTGTTAGCTGTATCAATGGCGATCTTATCCGCATCTTCACTTGCTAAATTATTCCAAGCAATACCAGCATTGGGGTGTTCTCCGGGATTAAGACAGCGGTTGATACCAGTGTTGGCATCATTAGGATGTTGCGGTTGTACTGACCACTGCACTTTGGTTCCGGTATCACGAAAGCAAGCTTGCCAAACTCTTTTTTCTCTTTTGGCGTTGGATTGAGCTTCCCTTAGAACCATTACTGCTTCACCTTGGGCAGTATTTACCCTTTGTCTGGTTAACCATCCTAACCAGCTGGGTGCGACAATTGCTGACAAAATACCGATAATTACTACAACGACGATCGTTTCTACCATAGTGAAACCGTCGTTGGTTTGCTTCGAGTAGGGTTTCATTTTTGTGCTCCTAATTTCTCATTCGTGCAATTGCTGCTTTTAGGAATTGAGAAAGTAATTACTACTGTGCTCCTTGTTGTTTATCTACCACACCACGAGCTACTGCTTGGGTTCTTACAGCTAAAAGTGGTGCTACTTTCACACCAGCTTTGCCAGTTGGGTTGCCTCTGAGGAATATCAAAACGTCTTGGTTGGCGTTACTTCTATCCGAACCTGTACCAGTTGTATTATTGGTGCTGACGCAAACCATAAAGCTAGGGCGATTAAAAGTAGAGTTTGAAGGGGGAATCTGACTGTAGTTTACATTGTCAGGACACTGAGGATTATCTGGCGCTCGCAAATTATCGCTATATAGAGGACTGGTGCGCGACTCAGTTGGATAATCCACAAAATCGACTAACACTTGGGTAGTGCCTTGTGCTCTGCTGCCAGCTTGTAAATTTCTCCCGCTGCCGTCAAAAGGCCAAGTTGCAAATTTAACAGTATTTTCTTGGGGATCGGTATATCCGTTGGTTCTTGTTAAACTGCGTACACCATTTAACGTATATTTTGGTATGTGAAGACGGGCAATCCGAGATACACCTTTCCATCCTCCTCTTGCGTCGGTGGTATCGTTAACTTTCTGCATATATATAACTAGGCTGAAAGCTCTCCGCCTAATTAATAGCAAGTCGCACTCGGTTCGGTTGGGATTATTTGCACTTGGTGAACCGAATTGACGGCAATCACGAAGGTCTCGCATATCAGCATCGGAAATTGTTTCTGGTTTCCAGAAAGCTAGTATCGGCGTGTAGCCAACAGGTATATCTACATGATTAATAATCCCTGGTAATCTATCTGGCCCACCACCGGAAAGACCATTGTTATCGTAAATGTAAGCGGCCTCGCGGATGTCGTTGACCATAAAATCAAGTGCCATCTGAATTTCCCGTTGAGTTTCGTTACGGGCGTATTCTCGGCGGTCTGTTTGCAACAAATCTACAACGAGGTCTAGGAGTGCTACGATTACGAAAGTAGCAATTAGGGTGGCTACTAGCAATTCTAAGATTGTAAAACCAGAATTTTTATTCCGTTTTTTAGAACTACGATTTCGCCACTTGAGTATAGTTTGAAGAAATTTTGTAGCCATTGTTTTTCTGAAAAATTATATAAAGAACTGACAATTTATTTAGTTACAGGGAAAACGTCCCGATCCTAAAAATTCTCGGTAGCATTGGAGCGAAATTCCAGTATCGCTACGAACTACATTGGTGTACATAACTGCTAGTGGTCGCCTTTGTTGCTGCCCTAACCCAGTAGTCATAGACAAAGCAGCGGCGCGTGTTTCCAAACGACCAAAGTTCTGTCTTGCTGTGTAAGCATATACTCTCACACCCATGCCAAAAGCCATCAGTCTACTGTTGGTGTCCCTAACCCCGCTTGTACGGTAGGTTTGTACAAGAAAGTCAGGCTGTCTATCGCCGTTAACATCAACTGCTAGGGCTTGGCTGGCGGCGTTAGGGAATTGTTGCCTGCTGTCGGTTGGGATAGTAACTTCGGAGCTAGGAGCAGGTTCCTGCTGAACGTTATTGTTTGGCGCACCACCTTGGGGAGGTAAAAACTCTGTTGTATCGTTGTAAACTCCGCGCTCTACTGTGCGTCTTACTTTGTCAATTTCTCCCTGCGCCAACTGCAAAGCTTGTTCAGCACGGCGGTTCTGTATTCTAGAGGCAACAGTGAGAAAAATCGGAGGAGTAAAAGCTGTGACTACGATCGCGATAATGACAATCCCAACCAAGCATTCCAATAAACTGAATCCTCTGCTTGGGGTGTTTTTTGTTGGTAGGTTGGCGAGTATTGCTAACTCTAATTTACTTTTAAAGTATCCTTGCGCCCCCCTTAAGGAAGGAGGGCCAAAAACTGGATTGGTTTTTCCTAGTAGCATTTTGGCCTCCACTGTTATTTACTTGTGATTAGTTGCATTCTCTTCGGGATGCTGGATCTTGTCCGTTATAACTATTAAGAGCCAGACGTAACCGACAAATGTAGGGATCGTCTACTTGTAAATCTCGGTAGAACTCACTACGCTTTTTACCGGAAGTAACGAAACGTTGTGCTAATGGCCCTGCTGGTGCGTATTGCAATCCAACGTCATAACCCCAAATCCGGTTTGGTGGTTGGTAGTACCAAGCGGGAGCACCACCATTTGGTGAAGCACCTGGTTCCCAAGCACTTTGGTTAAATGGGCCTGTGGCATAAGTGCTGAAGTTTAACTGGAGGAAAGAGCCACTAATAAAGGAGTTGATCGTATTCCAGTTTTCAATAAAGCGGGGGAAGTTGTGGAAACCACCATTACCTTGCCCGTTTCGAGAAGGTATGATACCGCTAACAATGATCGAGTTAACTCTGGTGTCTGTAGCTTGGTTTACGGCTCCTCTGTAGTCAGTGATAAAAGGTCTATAGCCTGTAGTGTACTCTCTCCAATCTGTAGGAGGACAAATCCCGCTAGCAGTAGGAGCGGCGCTGTTACAGGACATTGGGTTGCCGTTACGGGAAACTTTAATCGGCTTTTGGTTGTTAGTCGCTGTTCTTAATGTTCCGTCTTCTAGTATCCAACCGTTTGGCGGAGCACTATTGGGGCCATTAATGGCGCGGAAAGAGTAGCGACCTCCAGGAGTAGCAGCACTACTCGTATCGTTAGAGATTCCCTGGTCAATGTATCCTTTACGGAAATTGTTAGAGAGAATGGTCACAGCATCGCTGAGAATTTCTGTTGGTCGCCAAGTGTCCTTGCCAGAGCCAATGCGGGCAAAGCGATCTTCTAAATCTTCACGATTGTAGAAATTACCCCAGCTTGGTTGTTGAAGTTGTGTTCGGAATTCCTCCAAGTTGTTAGTAGTTCCATCAGTGCTGTGATAGTTTAAATCACCTTGGATGTAAACTGGGTTGTCGGAAATCAAAGTCATCCCTCTAGGATTTTCATTGTCAACTGCACCACCAGGAGCACGTCTGAGGTCTTGTCCATTTCTGATGCGGAAACCATAAGAACGGCGGTCTGGATCTGCGTAGAAGTCTACTGGTTTAGTAGAAATGCGGTTATTACTTGCTGTTGGGTATTGTGGATCTCTAGGACTGCCTGGGTCTGTATTGTTGGTAGTTGTGCCTCCAGCAGGTCTAATGATCGCATCTTCACGCACTGCATCTTCGCGGAAAGCGTAGATAATACCACTCTTGGGCAACCAAGTATCGCTACCTATTTGTCTACTCCGCAACAAGTTTAAGTCCAAAGTCAATGCACGCACAGTCATCATTTCCCGACCATCGAAGAAGGCACTATCGATGAGTGAGGTGAATCTTGTTCCACCATTTCGACTAGTGATCTGAAAATCGTTTTCCAATGGAGGCGCTGGATTAGCTTGATCGTTGGTTGGTAGGTACCAGTTGCCATTTGGATTGTTATTACCACCTGTCCAGTTTTCACCCTTTGGCTGAATCATGTTAGCTATTGCTGTTAGTTCTCCATCTGAGATCTGATTGAACTGTTCCGGGCCGGGATATCCTCCGTTATGAGGTGATGGTGGTGCTAAGTAAGGTTCATTGGCGGGTTGTGTAGCACCTGGAGGAGGAGATACACGATCGTGATTAGCTACTGGGAAGAGGTAATAAAGTGAGGGAAACTTAGGTCTGGTATTGCACAGACTTGTTGCTAGGATAATTAACCTTTCTTCGTTATCCAATTGATTCGCTGCACTCCAAGTAGAGGGAGCTCCCAAACCAAAATAGTTGTTAGCTGCCAGGTCACAGCCTACATTAATTGTGGTTGTAACACTTGGGCTGGCAACTCTACTATAAGTTACACCAGCATAAGTCAGAGTTCGGTTAGCAGGTGCAGGAGCAGGATTAGCGGCACCAAGATATTGCACTGTATACTGAAAACCTCCTGTTGTTGGAGTGTCAGCGAAACCATACCGACGATCGCGAACGATTTGCTCTTTCATGTGAACAAATCTCGCTAACCTCAGTAAATCTTGGTTAACGTTTGCTTTTTCCAGTAATCCTATAAAGTCATCAGGTGCAGGTGTAAAGCCAGTTGAAGGAAAAGCAGGTGATGGGAGTGGTGGTGGTGGAGTTTGTACTGTATCCCGTAGAGTAGTTGCCAGAGTAGTGAAATTAGCTGGAGATGCAGTCCACCAAGAAGCATCGTAATTTGGAGCTTGTTGGAAATAATTAATATTATTAGCCAACATCCCCAATGTGCAACCAGCGGTGTGCAGATAGGAATTGTCTGCAATGCTTCTACTTGAAGGCAGAGTTAATGCTCGTTTTAGATTGGAGAAATTACCCCACATTGTTATATAAGGATTGGGGTAAACTCTACCGCCTTGGGTCGGTGGATATGCACCGCTATCATTTACGTTGTTATAGTCTCCAGCAAAATTGGCAAGGTTTTGTAGGGCTGTTCTTAATGGGCCACTTTCAAAATTGGCTAAGGTTGGAACTGTGTATTCCCATCCATTAGTACCGTAACCATAGAAAAAGTCACTCACTAAGGGAGTTGGTTGTCCCGGATACCAATACCTTTGTCCAGACAGCTGAAAATTTCTACTCTCCTGGTCTTTTTGTAGGCTACCCGGATGGGTAGTAGTTGTGACACAAGCAACAGGGGTATTTCCCGCAGGGCTTCCTGAACCGCTACTGGCGTGATATACAACTGTAGATTGGACTGCGGCTAGATTATCTCTGAGTGTGCGTCTCTGTTGTTGTTCGTGGCTGATATTGCCTGAGTTAGCAGCATCGCGATTCATAGGGTAAAGCGGGTCTATTTCACCCGGATCGTTGCGGTTGCCATTGGCATTTAAGTCTCGGTTTACCCAACCAAAAGAGTTACCTAATTCCAACCTTGGGGAGACTATGATCCGCACACCGTTTGCCCAAGCACGACGTTCCCAATAACCATCTAAACCAAGATTTCTAAATTCCGGGTCTGATACTGTATCGGTAGTATTGCTAATCAGCTTGGTTTCAGATGTGGGTATAGGATCTCCATTTTGTGGGTTTCCTGGAGTATCAGGGGAACGCAGCCAATAGCGCCTATCTACTCGGTCATACTTGGGTTTGGGGCCATAGCGATCGTCTGCTCGGTAAGTATCGTCAACGTAGGGAGGATTTTGCAGGTTGTTACGCATTCTGCCTTGTCTTACAAAAGCACCATTTTCCCAAGCTGCAACTCTGGCATCTAAGTTTCTGTCATTTCCAGCCCTAGCTCTCGATAAATCCTGTGTAAACAAGATGTCAGGGTTTAGTGATAAGTCTGCGGCATTCTTGTCCGTACTGTCTTTACTACCATTAAAGGTAGTTCTGTTCAGATCTAGGTCTGGTTGGGTGTTGTTACCACCTTCTCTTTGTAAGTCAAATCTGGCTTGACCAGCATTACCATCGAACAATCTATTAGCTACTATCTGTCCTTGAAAACCTCTAGTTCCACCTTCTGCTGGCTCTTCTAGAACGACAACTTCCGAGGAGTCTTTACCATAAAAACAAGATTTTTCTGAGCTAATTAAGAAAGCTCTAAACAAGTCGCCAGAACCGACAAATATACTACCACCGCTGTACATAGCTCCATTCCAGTTAAATGGCACACCTGGATAAAGTTCCATGTCGTAGCGGAACCAAGCGCCCCATCTGTTGGCTTTGTCTAGTTGTCTATCTTGTTGAAATTCTAGGGTGGCAACGGTGCGGCTGGTTCCTTCTTTCCGGGAAACAACTATCGCATCTACCTGGAATGTTTTGCGTAGCACACCGCTACCTGATGGATACCAGACACTTTCATCTACAGGGCGTTCTTGGTCTGGAGGAGGTGGTGTAGTACTACTCCGAGTCAGGTCAGCACAAACCCGGTCGTTAAGATTGATGGTGTTAATTGGACCATTACGAGTTACCAGAGCCAGAGCTTTTTCTTGATCTGTGTCTGCACGACCGTTACGATCTAATATCGGATTTCCGTTGCTGTCTGTATCGATAACACCGCTAATACTAATATTTTGGTCACGACTTCTGCTTCTTAAATAGATGCCATAGACAACGGTTTCATTTCTTCCATCATTATCTACGTCACTTTCATAAGCCCAAGCTGGATCGGGAATTCCATCCTGGTTGATGTCTAGTATTGTTTCGCGTTCAAAAGTGTAAGGGTTAGGATTAGTGACAGTTGATAAATCATTGACCCTGTTATCATTAACCAGCATTTTCAACAACAAGCCATCCGAAACCGCACCAGTTGGCATCCGAGTATCTTGCGTAAACAAATATTCTAGTTTTGCCTTTGCTCTTTCAATTGCTGGAGTTGCAGCATTATAAATAACTTGTTCTTCCCGCGCCCCAATAACCTGACTAGTTCGGTTTTGAGTACGGACTAAAAGAGTTGCAACTACTAAGGTTACAACTAATAACAACATGATTACTGTTGGCAACACAAAACCTGCTTTAGCATGATTCTGTTGCCCTTTGCTAACGCCAATGAGTAAGACAGAGCGTAAAAACCAATCGAGTACGCTTTTGCTAACAGTAGTTGCCCAGTTCCAAGTTCGTTTAAATAACTTGCGAAATGCTCTTTTAATAGCTCTTATTTGTCTGCGTTTAAACATGGCTGCAATCCTTGGCTTAAGAGAATCTTGCTTCTAACAGGCGGGAAAATAAACTATGGTTTTCCCTAAAGGAAATTAATATTTAAGAAATATTTTGCGGGATTCATAAAACTTTTATAAAGTTTCACGCTTAACACTGTAGTAACAACTAAAAACCTCTTATGCCACCGAGAAAATACGCTTTAATGTCAACTTGACTTGGGTGAAAAGTTTTATGTATTTTAACGGAGCAAGAGAGAGTTCTAGGAAAATAGTAGTAGATAGGACAGAAGCATTACCTGTGGAAAAATAAAGTTTATCTTCGTTGGAGTCATGAGCGTTGTGATTTGGCTACTAGAGGCTGTGCGATCGCGATCGTAAAGTAGTGGGAGCAGAGGAATTTTTTCATTTGCGCCTACCATCAGATAACGAATCAACTAAAAACAACGTCAGCAATTTTCCCCTAGAGAACTACAATCCTTGGGAGGATTTTTCTTACTTCTTTACTAAAACTTTAAAAAAGTTCCTCATCAGGGACTAGACTTATAATACCCACGATCCACCGAAAACCTATCACCTCCCGGCGAGAAAAGGCAGCAGAGGGGTTCAGGGCGCAGGGGAGATAACTTAAAACTCAAAAGGCAAAACTTAAAACTTTCCTTTAAACAACAATTCCCCCGTAATTTCCCTGAATTCAGGGATCGGGGGAATTGTCAGGAATAGCAAGTAAAACAAGATTAACTGAGGCAAACCCACTTGGGGGATTGTCCAAAATACAATTAAAACTTATTTAGGTCAATTCCAGCTTCTTTCGCCATTGCTGCTAAACCTTTTTTCTCCAAAGTCTTAATCGCTTTGGTAGAAATACGAAGTCTTACCCAACGCTTTCCTTCTTCCCACCAAATGCGCTTTGACTGCAAGTTCACTTCTTGCAACTTTTTATTACGACGGTGGGAGTGGGAGACGGCATAAGCGTTGTTGGCTTTTTTGCCAGTCAGTTGACAAACTTTCGACATACAATTCTCCAGGTTTCTGTTTTTTGGCTGCAACCTTCTATTCTGGCACATTCCTGTAGGGTGCGTTAACGTAGTGTAACGCACCGCCGTTGAAGTCGATCGCAAAGTATCTAATTGTGATTTTGGCGAGGCAAAGTATCTAATTCGGTGGGTTACGCTGTGGCTAAGGCACCCTACTGATTTTGGCTCGGCAAAGTATCTAATTCGGTGGGTTACGCTGTCGCTAACCCACCCTACAGTACTGACACAATACTTAAGTTGTTAGGCGTAGGGTGCGTTAACGCAGTGTAACGCACCGCCTGATTTGGCGATCGCAAAATATCTAATTCGGTGGGTTACGCTGTGGCTAAGGCACCCTACTGATTTTGGCGAGGGCAAAGTATCTAATTCGGTGCGTTACGCTGTGGCTAACGCACCCTACACCTCAATACTAGGATAAGAGCGCTAAAGCGCAACTACGTACCTAACTATTTGCTGGTGAGGCGAGTTAGGACTTGATTTGACCTTTCGACGAAGGCTTTCATTGCTTCTGCGTCAAAGGCTTTTTGGGACATCAGTGCTAAGTCATAGACGTGATGACAAATCATGTTAGCTAACTCAGCACTGGGAGATTGTCCTTCACCTTGGATGATGCTACTTTGACTCAAACTCACGAGATTTTGGATGAGTGGGTGAGAGGTATTGACTAATAAGGTGTGTGTTTCGGGGAATTGTACTGCTTTTTGCTCCATTAATGCGGTGATTTCTTGTAGTCGCCGCATAAATTCTGGTAAGAGTACGATCGCAGGAGGTGTTCCTTGAGGATTATCTGATTTTAAAGCTTCGGTGCGGATGGTAACGTTAGGTTTGTTGAGCGCTTTCTCGAAGATTTCTTTAATCAGTTCGCTGCGAGTTTTGTTGGTTGTACTGTCTACGATTTCTGCGGCTTTGTTTTCATCAATTAAGGTTTTATCTATTTCCGAATCAACGCGAGAGAATTTTACGTCTTTATACTCTCTTTCTAAGAAGGAGATGAAGTGAGAGTCAATAAATGAGTCCATAAATAGGACTTCTAACCCTTGTTTTTTGTGCAATTCAACGTAGGTTGCTTGGCTTGCTTCATCGCTACAGTAGAATACTCGGTTTTCATGACGTTCTTTGTTGCGTTCCAAGTATTCTTTTAGTGTGGTGTAAGTTCTACCTTGTTGGTCTTTTTGATTGGGAGTTGTATTTACTTCTTGCCAAGGATCGCCTTCTTGTCCTTGAACTTCCACAGTAGGTGTATCAGCAGATTTGGTTGCTGTTTCTTCTCCTTGGTAGGTGGTGCGATAGATAATAATATCTTCGACTTGCTTTTTAAATTTCTCGTCGTTCATCGCCCCAAATTTGACGAAGGTGCCAATATCTTGCCAACAGGTGATGTATTCGGAGCGGTTTTCTTTGTAGAGTTCGTTTAAGCGATCGCCAACTTTTTTCGCTACGAAGTCGGCGATTTTGCGGACGGTGCGATCGACTTGCAGGGCACTCCGAGAAACGTTCAAAGGAATATCTGGCGAGTCAATTACCCCGCGCATTGGTAACAAAAATCTCGGCATAATTTCTTCGCAGTGATCGCTGACGAAGACTTGGCTACAAAATAGTTTAATTTGACCTTTTGTCACATCTACATCAGGTCGCATTTTCGGGAAGAAAAGAATGCCGTTTATTTGGAAAGGATAATCAGTATTTAGATGTACCCACAGCAAAGGGTCTTCTTGAAATGGATAGAGATAGCGGTAAAATTCTAGGTAATCTTCTTGCTTTAATTCTCTCGGAGATTGCCGCCAAATTGCCTTTTGCTTGTTTAATACTTCTCCATCCAGTTTGATGGGTACTGGCATGAAGTCACAATAAGTTTTTACTAGCTGGCGAATTCTTGCAGGTTCGAGATATTCTAGTTCTTCTTCTTGTAGAGTTAGGGTGACTGTAGTACCCTGTTGGGTGCGCGAGGAATCTTCTAATGTAAAGTTTGGTGACCCGTCGCAAGTCCAGTGAACTGCTTGAGCATCCTTTTGGTAGGAGAGGGTATCAATCTCAACTTTTTGGGCCACCATGAAGGAGGAGTAAAAACCTAAACCAAAGTGACCAATAATTGCTTCCCCGTTGCTTTGGTATTTCTGGATGAATTCTTCGGCGCTGGAGAAGGCGACTTGGTTAATATATTTCTTCACCTCGTCAGGGGTCATGCCGATGCCATTATCTGTAATGGAAAGGGTTTTGTTGTCTTTGTCAATGGCAATTTGAATTTCCGGTTCCGCGACTTCGCCAGAAAATTCTCCAGCACGGGATACCATTTTAAGTTTCTGAATAGCATCTACAGCGTTGGAAATCAATTCCCGTAAGAAAACTTCATGACCTGAGTAAAGAGATTTCTTGATGATGGGAAAAATATTCTCGCTATGAATAGTAATCGTACCTTGTTCGAGCATGGTCATAAGTTCAATTCAGGTTGTTATACTTTCTCCATAATAGATTTTGCGCGATCGCTTGGTACTTTGGTTTCAGGATTTGCCCCCAAAAGTAATTCGGATTTCCCTACTAGTGAATCTAATGAAAGTAGCCTTAGTAAAGGAGTGTGTAAATTTTAACTTTTTTTCTCGATTACGAAAAACCAGTGATAGGGATTTAGCGGATCTTGATAGTCTCTTTTCAAGTGCAAGCCTAATTTTTCAATTGTCTCTAAAAAACGTTTTTTAGGATAAGCTTTCATTCCCAGTTCCCAACAGTGTTCGGGACATTGAGGTTTGGTTTTCCAAAAACAGGGAATTTGTAGCATCAAATGTCGGGGGAGGATGGAGAAAGATGTTGTCAACCGTAAGCAAACATATTCACTGTAATAAGGCAGAGAAATTACTACGTATTTTCTGGCAGCATCGGCTAATTTTTTCAGCGCTTTCTCTGAGGCTTCATAAGGTATATGTTCGAGTACTTGAAAGCAGGCGATCGCATCAAACTTATCTTGAGGTAGTTCAAAGTCACTGTTTAAGTCCAAGATTATATCAGGATTCAATTCTGGATTGAGGTCTGCTGTTGTTACCAAATAACCGTTTTTCCTTAGAAGCTCAGAGCAAATATCATTAAAAATTCCTATTTCAAGAATACTTTGTACTTGTTTTCCCAAGCTTTGGATCATTCTCACTTGGTTATAGTAACTGGTCATTCTCGGTTTTGATATGTATTCGTAACCCATAACTTTTGTTTGGTGTAAATTGCTAGCTTTAAGTTATATTATAATTTACTATATTATTAATTGATTTAGAGCTATCATTGATTTAGAGTTATCGTTACATTTTATTACGTAATGTTAAGCTACTCTAAAATTCAGTAGATAGAACAACCTTTGATTTTAACTAATTACATAGTTAAACAGAGAGACTTGGGAGGTAATAAGTTTGTATGCCACTTATTTCTGTAATTATTCCCGCTTATAATAATGAAAAAACAATTCGAGAGACGATCGAATCGGTTTTAAACCAAAGTTTTAGGGATTGGGAAATAATTATAATTAATGACTGTTCAACCGACTCAACTTTAGAAATTATTTCTAGTATACAGGACGATAGAATTAAGGTATTTTCTTACCCCAACGCCGGGGTTTCTGTCAGTCGCAATCGCGGTTTTTACCTTTCTAAAGGTGAATTTATTGCCTTTTTGGATGCTGATGATTTGTGGACACCAGATAAGCTGGAATCGCAATTAAAAGCTTTACAAGCAAATCCTCAAGCTGCAATTGCTTACAGTTGGATTGATAGAATTGACGAATCAGGTAAATTTGTAACTAAGGGTAATTATAAAAATTTTAGCGGTAATATTTACCCGCATTTAATAGTGCAAAACTTTTTGGAAACTGCTTCTAATGCTTTGATTCGTGCTGAAGCTTTAAAGGCAGTGGGTAATTTTGATAGTGCGCTTACTCCTGCTGAAGATTGGGATATGTATTTGCGATTAGCAGAAAACTATCATTTTGTAGTTGTTCCTCGTCCGCAAATTTTATATAGATTGACTGCTAATAGCCAATCTACTAATATGTTAAAAATGGAAGCAGTGGGTAGAAAAATCCGGGAAAAAATTGCCGATCGCGCTCCCGAATCTTTACAAAATATAAATAAAGCTGCCATCAAAAAAAGGTATAAGTATTATACATATAAATTAATTGAAGGATTACCAGAACGAGAAAACGGGCTAATAGCGATCGGATTTTTAGGGCAAGCTATAAAACACGATGCTGCATTTTTAAAAACACGAGTATTTTGGAAAGTGTTATTAAAAATTGCAGTCATAATAATAATGCCAAAGCAAATAACTGCTTTTTTGTTAAAAAGATACCAAAATTTATTTAATACTCAAGCCTTACTAATTCACATCAATAAGGATCTTCCTGCTGAATTTAACTAAAGTTTTTAGTAAATAAATATGCCACTAATTTCTGTGATAATTCCTGCTTACAATAGCGAAAAAACGATTAGAGAAACGATCGAATCGGTGTTAAAGCAAACCTTTTCTGATTTTGAGTTAATTGTAATCAACGATGGTTCAACAGATAGAACCTTAGAGATTGCCTCAAGTATCAAAGATGCTCGAATTAAAGTTTTTTCCTATTCAAATGCTGGTGGCGCAGTCAGTCGTAATCGTGGTTTTTCTCACTCTTTGGGTGAATTTATTGCTTTTTTAGATGCCGATGATTTATGGACACCAGATAAGCTGGAAGCACAATTAAAAGCCTTAAAAGAAAATCCTGAAGCGGCAGTAGCCTACAGTTGGTTAAATGCTATTGATGAATCGGGTAAATTCCTGAGAAAAGGTAATCATAGAACAGAAATAGGTGATATTTTTACCCAACTTTATTTAATCCCCTTTGTAGAAACTGGTTCTAATCCCTTAATTCGGAGACAAGCTTTTATTGATGTTAATGGGTTTGATGAATCACTCACCGCCAGTCAAGATTACGATTTATACTTACGTTTAGCTGCGCGTTACGAGTTTATAGCTGTACCATTTCCCCAAGTTTTATATCGCATTTCTTCCCATACCATGTCAGCCAATGTTCGCCGACAAGAAGCAACAAGTTTATTTGTTAGAGAACGCGCTTTTAACGAATCACCTAAACCTTTACCTTTAGAATTAAAACGATATAGCATCGCCAATTTTTACAAAGATATTATGTTTAGGTTGCTGAATATGCCTCCTAAAAAAGAGAGGGGTTGGGAAGCAGCTAGATTGCTTTGGAACGCTATCAAATATGATCCTGAACTACTGCGAAGACGAATTATTTGGAAAGTGTTATTAAGAATTGCTGCCATAACTATGCTGCCATCCCAACAAGCTGAAATATTACTCAAGAAAATGAATAAGCTAGCGGATATTAGTACTTTATTCGTTCTGATGCGTCGGGAGCCATAATATATGCCAATAATTTCTGTAGTTATCCCAGTTTACAATGGTGAAAAAACTCTTAAAGAAACTATTGAATCAGTTTTAAACCAAACTTTTACCGATTGGGAATTAATTGTTATTAATGATGGTTCTACTGATAGAACTTTAGAGATTATTTCTAATATTGAAGATCAAAGATTAAAAGTATTTTCCTATCCTAATGCAGGTTTAGCAGCTAGTCGTAATCGGGGAACTTCTTTAGCAACAGGAGAATATATTTCTTTTATCGATGCAGATGATGTATGGACTCCTGATAAATTGGAATTGCAATTAAAAGCACTGCAAGAACATCCAGAAGCAGCAGTAGCTTACAGTTGGACTGATTGCATTAACGAGTCTGGCAAGTTTCTATATATCGGTAGCCATTTAAGTTTCAGTGGCAATGTTTATGCGAATCTATTATTAAGTAATTTTTTAGATAGTGGCTCAAATGCTTTTATTCGTAGTTCAGCTTTAAAAGTTGTGGGTGGTTTTGATGGCTCGTTAAATCCTTGTGAAGATTGGGATATGTGGTTAAGATTGGCGACAAAATATCATTTTGTAGCTGTACCTTTGGTACAAGTTATGTACCGGATATCTGGAAATTCAATGTCGGCAAATTTAGTAAAAATGGCGGCAAAAAATCTAGAGGTAATTGAACGAAATTGCGATCGCAATAATCCAAATTTACAAAAAATAGCGGATTTAAGTAAAGGAAACATTTACAAATTTTTAGTTTTTAAAGCTCTGGATTTAACTTTTAAACCAGAGAGAGCTTGGTTAGCTGTAAAATTTCTTTGGCAAGCTATACAATATGATCCTAAATTATTGCGGACAAAAGCAATTTGGAAAGTGTTGTTAAGAACTGCAACTGTGGCTTTTCTACCGAGTCAATTAGCACAAGCAACAATTAATAAATTTGGGAAACTGTACAATATAGAATCTTTGCTGATTCATTTACAAAAATATATACCTTTAGAATTAGAATCGCGGTAAAATTTTCTAGGAGTGCTAATAAGATGCCATTAATTTCTGTAGTTATACCCGTTTACAATGGTGAAAAAACTATAAAAGAAACTATAGAATCAGTATTAAAGCAAACTTTTTATGATTGGGAATTAATCGTAATAAATGATGGTTCTAGCGATCGAACTTTAGAAATTGTTCAGAGTATTTCTGAGCCAAGATTGAAGGTGTTTACTTATCCAAATGCGGGTTTATCTGCAAGTCGCAATCGTGGTATTTCTCTAGCGACAGGAGAATATATTTCTTTTTTGGATGCAGATGATTTATGGACTCCTGATAAACTAGAAGCGCAATTACAAGCATTACAAAATAATCCACAAGCCGCAGTAGCTTACAGTTGGAGTAGTTGCATTGATGAATCAGGAAATATATTCCGTTCTGGCGGAAATTTAACTTATACTGGTGATGTTTATTTATATTTATTATTAATAAACTTCGTAGAGAATGGCTCAAATGTTTTGATTAGTACTAAAGCTTTAAAAGAAGTCGGTAATTTTGATGAAACTCTTACCTCTTGTGAAGATTGGGATATGTGGTTGCGATTAGCGGCTAAATATGAATTTGTGGCTGTAGAAAAGCCCCAAATTTTATATCGAATTTCAGCAAATTCAATGTCTGCTAATCTGCTCAGGATGGAAGCGGAAAGTATGCAGGTAATTAATCGAAAGCGCGGTCGCGATCGGGAGGATTACCAACATATAAAACGGTTAAGTAAAGGTAACTTTTATAAGTATTTAGTTTTCAAAGCTTTAGATTTGACTCCTAAATCGGAGAGGGGATGGATAGCTGCAAAATTACTTTGGAAAGCTGTGCGATACGACCGTAATTTATTACAAACAAAGGTGATTTGGAAGGTATTATTTAGAATAGTTGCAGTGATTATCCTACCGTCACAAATAGCTGAGAGACTGTTTATTAAAATGAAGAGAGCGGCTGAGATTACTACAATATTTTCTTACTTGCGACTTGAACCTTGATCTGATTGCTAAAATTATGCCACTAATTTCTGTAATTATTCCAGTTTACAACGGTGAAAAAACTATTCAGGAGACAGTTGAATCTGTCTTAAACCAAACTTTTAAAGATTGGGAATTAATTATTATTAACGATGGTTCGCAAGATGCCACATTGGATATTGTTTCCAGAATAGAAGATCCTCGAATTAAGGTGTTTTCCTACCCAAATGCTGGTTTAGCTACTAGTCGCAATCGCGGGATCGATCGCGCTTCTGGTGAGTTCATTAGCTTCTTAGATGCTGACGATCTTTGGACAGCCGATAAATTAGAGTTACAGCTGAAAGCTTTGCAAGAAAACTCGCAAGCAGCGGTCGCTTATAGCTGGACTGATTTAATCGATGAATCCAGTAAATTTATACGTCCAAGCAGTCACATAACAGCCAATGGCGATGTCTACGCAAGACTCTTGTTGGTTAATTTTTTGGAAAACGGTTCTAATCCTTTGATTTGCAAGCAAGCATTAACAGAAGTAGGAGGTTTTGACGAGTCGCTTAGTGGTGCAGCAGACTGGGATTTGTGGCTGCGGTTGGCGGTACGGTATCAATTTGTAGCCGTACCATATTCTCAAATTTTGTATCGCGTATCTGCTAATTCGATGTCTAGGAATATTCCTACCCAAGCAGCAGATCAGGTAAAAGTCCTAAAAAAAGTTTTTGAGCAAATTCCTGAATCGCTCCAGTATTTAAAGAATAGCAGTTATTCTAATATGTATAAGTACCTTATTTACAGGTGTTTTGAAGGGCTTCCTACAAGGGAAAAAGGTTTAGCAGCCTCTCAGTTTCTCTGGTTCGCTATTAAAAATGAGCCTTCTTTATGTCGATCGGGAATCACCTGGAAAGTCTTGTTAAAAATTATAACGGTTATTTTACTTCCTGCCATACCTGCTCAGAAATTGTTTACTAAATTTCCGAAACTATTTAATACTAACACTTTACTAGGTTACATTAAATATGATGTTTCCTAATTAAATCAATTCCATAAATAATCCTTTAACTGTTTTACCAGCAATAGACCAGTTTAAGCGAGTTTGATATTCATTAAATGATGAAATAGCAAGGCGTTTGTATTGGCTGTAATTAGTCATCATATTGGCAATATAAGTACAATATTCTGCTATATTGGCATCTATGGCAAAAGTTTTTCCATTTATATTATCTTTGATGACTGTTGGTACACCAGCTATATTTGTTGCTAAACAGGGAACGCCAAAGGAATTGGCTTCACAAAATACGTGACCATAAGTTTCTGCGCGAGAAGGTAAGATGAGGAAATGAGATTCAGCTAACAAGTGATTAAGTTTTTGTTCGCCTTCTTCTGTGGATTTATTGATGAATCCTAAGAAGTTTACAAACTTAGGAATTGGTTCGTTAATTACAGAAGATTCACAGCCAACAACTGTTAATTCAGTAGGTAATCCCATGCTGTTGAGTTCCTTAGTTACTGCTAAGGCAATATCTCCTCCTTTGCGGTGCCATTGAGTACCAAAAAAAAGTAATTTACAGGTATTCAAAGGTCGAGATTCTACTATAGTTTGAATGTCGGTGATGGTGCGATCGCATTCTATATTCGCTCCCCAAGGAACCACTTTCACTTTATCAGGATTAATGCCATAAATTTTAATTGCTGTTTGGGCTGCCCACTCGGATGAGTAGATTGCTAATTTGCATCTGTCAAGTGCAGATTTTTCTAAAGCATAAATATTTTTCTTGGTTTCTTGACATAAATTACTTAAATATGGATAAAAGTCAATCAACGCTGTTATAGTTGCATCTGTCCACAAAACTATTGGCTGCTTGCATTCCAGATAAGAAATTGGTACAGCATTTTCTGGACAAAGCACTAGGTCTGAGTTTAAATTAGATAATTTCTGAGAAATTTGTTGAGCATAATCTTGCAGCACTAAAGGTTCTGACCACCTGTAATAATCTTTTTTAAAAAAGTAGCGATAAAAACTCCATTTAGCTCTAGTTATCACTTTAAATTTATGAGAAAAACAATTAATATAATCAAGGGAAATAGATTGTTCTTGGAGATTTTTTGCTAGGTAATAACCTGCTCCACAAAGTCCTACTAGATGTTTCGGCCAATTCTGACTATTAAGAACATCATAAGTTGTCACATAAGCTAATTTTACCACTTAAATTAACTCCCGCAATAAGTTTTTAACTGTTTGCCCTGCCACAGTCCAGTTTAATCTCGTTTGATATTCTACAAAAGATGAAAGAGCTAACTTAACATACTCTTGATAGTTGTTCATCAAATAGGTAATATAGTTGCAGTAATCTGAGATATTAGCATCAATAGAAAAACTTTTACCATTGATGTTATCTCTGATAACGGTTGGGATTCCACCTGTATTTGTAGCTAGACAAGGCAAGCCAAAAGAATTAGCTTCGCAGAAAACATGACCATAACACTCTGCTTGGGAAGGTAGAATAAAAAAATGGGATTCTGCTAGTAATTTATTTATTTGTTCTACGCCTTCTTGCTTGGATTTATCGATAAAGCCTAAAGATTTGACGAAGCTGGGTAAAGGTTCGCTTGCGATCGGTTGACAACCCACTATAGTTAACTCAGTATTGATCCCTTTCTTATTTAATTCTTTAGCTACTTCCAGAG
This sequence comes from Floridaenema aerugineum BLCC-F46, assembly GCF_041929345.1. Classification (NCBI taxonomy): domain Bacteria; kingdom Bacillati; phylum Cyanobacteriota; class Cyanophyceae; order Aerosakkonematales; family Aerosakkonemataceae; genus Floridanema; species Floridanema aerugineum. The sequence goes on along the minus strand of NZ_JBHFNQ010000254.1, from coordinate 2,819 downwards.
CTAAAGGGCCACCCTTCCTAAACCAATCAACACCCATAAATAATAATTTACAAGGTTTTGCTTTTCTGCTTTTGACTAGATTATCGATCTCGTCGAAATCTCTATTTTCCTCAATATTTGCTCCAAAAGGAACTATTCTTAATTTTGATTTGTCAAAGTCGTAGTTTAAGATTGCTGTTTTAGCAGTCCATTCAGAGGAAAAAATAATCATACTACACTTAGTTAAAGCCAGCCTGTCCATATTAATTAAATGCTGCTTAGTTTCTGGACAAAGGTTGATATACTCAGGATAATAATTTATTAAACCTGCATAAATAGTATCCACCCATAAAACGATAGGCTGGGAACAATTAAGGTAGGCTAGAAAGTTAATATCTGGTGATAAGATAATGTTCGCTTCTATATCTAAAAGTTTTCTTTCTATTTGGCGAGCATAATCTTGATTGAAAATAGGCTCTGCCCAAGGATGGTACACTTGTTGGAAAATATTTTTATAAATCTTCGATTTTAATCTAGGTAAAATTGCCTTCTTTTTGTTTAAAGGACCCAGATAGCAAACAGTTGTTAATTTATCTTTTAAAGCTTTAGCTATGTAATAACTTCTTCCCCAGTGACCTAGTTGGCTTTTTCGCCAACCAGTTCTATCTAATGATTTCAGGTCGAATTCTGTAATATAGGCTATATTCATTGATTTTTCTTAATTCTTAAGTAAGGACCATATAACTGTCCTATTTTTGCTTGCCACTCACAAGCTTTGGCTAAATCATGTTCGATCGCATTTCTATATTTCAAATAGTAACCCAGAACTTTCAAGCTATCGCGAAAAGTATAGATTGGTAACAAAAAGGACAGTAAGGGACGCTGCCAAGGATAAAACCTCGCCAAGCGGGTACGATGGATAGAAAGACCGTATCCTCTAGCTAGTTTGAGCAGATAAGATTTTTCTAACCTATAAGATGGAATATGATGCCAAATTTCCATTTTGGGATTGTGCCAAAGTTCCCATTTACTATTTTGAATATAAAACATGACTTCGGCATCTTCCCCAGCAGCCATTGTGGTTTCATCTCTACCTTTAATTAACAGTTTTTCTGGTGGGGGAACGCATTCTTGCCATGCTTGTTTGCGGATTACTGAACCTGGTGCAGCCGGGATGCGACGGAGTTTAGCTTTTCGTTCGTAGCAAAAAGCTGTATCACCGCGATCGTAAATTGTTAAATAACCTTTAATTCGCTCGAAATAAGGTGGCTCAATTTGGTCTAATTTGGCATGAATAATACCACCGAATGCTCCAATTTGGGGGTTATTTTTGCCAAACTGATATGCTTCGGCTACCCAATTTTCGGCTGGTAAATTATCATCATCTAAAAAACCAATTAATTCACTGCTTGCTTCCTTCACAGCGCGACTGCGTGCGTATGCCTGTCCTTGTCTTGGTTCAAAAATATATTTTATTTGCCGCTGAGGATGCCATTGTTCAGCATAGCGAAAAATCACTGCTGCCGTGTTGTCGTTGCTGTTATTATCCACCACCAGCACTTCCCACTGAATATCTTCTGTACCAACTTGCTTTTGCAAGTGGTCTAAGACTTCAGGTAAACGTTTAGAACCATTAAAGGTAGGAATTGCTACAGTAAAGTCCACAGTTAGACAGATAAATTTTAGTTGATTTTAGAATAGCTTATGGTTAGCAATCTGGAGTAAATTTACTAACAAAACTTTATCTTTGTAAGTATCTGATCCAAATGTAGAAAGGACTGATGAGACTGGCAATATAAAGTTCCATTTCGCAAGTAGTTACTAAATCTTTGCCGATCGCTCTTTTGTATTTTAGGATATGAAATATAATTTTGCGGATGTCATTTAGCATATACGCCAGCAATGCTATAGGACGTTGCCAGGTTTTCACGCTTAACATACGGGTATGATAACGCGACAGTCCTGTTTCGCGGCAGATTTTAATCAAATATTCTTTTTCTAAACGCTGGCGAGGAATGCGATGGTAAATGCACATTTTGGGATTATACCAAATCTGCCATCCGGCTTTTTGAATGTATAGTAATGATTCTAAATCTTCTCCTCTTTGAGAAACTTGATTATCACCTTTTGGCCCCAAAATAAGCTGTTTGGGAACATTTTCTAACCATGCTTGCCTGCGAATAACTAATCCTGCTCCTGGGGGTAAAACTTTTTTTTGGGGTTCGTAAAATAGAGGCTCTGAACCTCTATTTGTTATTGCTAATAAAGGAGCAATTCTGTTAAAGTTTTCTGGAGGACTAACTTCAAATTCTCCATAAATTCGACTGCCATAAGCACCGACGCGATCGTGATTTTGTCCGAAAGTATATGCTTGTGCTACCCATTCGGGAGCAGGTAAATTGTCATCATCAAGAAAGCCGATAAATTTTCCTGTAGCTTCTTCTACGGCTCTTTGTCTGGCAAAAGCTAACCCTTGTCGAGGTTCAAAAATATATTTTAAAGGATAAGCTTGAGGCCAATTTTGTTGGTATTGTTCTACAACTTTTTTGGTGCTATCTGTGCTGTTATTATCAATTACTAGAATTTCCCAATTCAAGTTTTCTGTGTTGATTTGCGATCGCAATTTCTCCAGTACTTCTGGTAAACGATGTTCGCCATTATAGGTTGGGATAGCTACAGTGAAGTTTAGCATAAGTCGATCGCGCAGGTACGTTGTTGGGCTTTAGCCCTACTGTAGCGCTGAAGCGCAACAGGTACGTTGTTGGGCTTTAGCCCTACTGTAGCGCTGAAGCGCAACAGGTACGTTGTTGGGCTTTAGCCCTACTGTAGCGCTGAAGCGC
>NZ_JBHFNQ010000253.1:0-4126 GCF_041929345.1 Floridaenema aerugineum BLCC-F46 | reverse complement strand
GAATCTTTGACTTTATTGAATGAACAAACTGCTCAATTAATGTCATTAAGTCCACATAAACGACCTTATTATCAGCGAGGTCGAAGAGCCGAGATGCTTATCCGGTCTACCTTTTAGCCATAGTTGTCACCCCGTCAGGTCGTCATAGAAGCAGCACATAGCTTAAATCATCAAGCAGCATCAGCATTACTAAAAACATTGGAATCACCAATTAATACGTTGTTTATTTTGCTTACCTCTCGGATTCAAGAAGTGTTACCAACAATTGTATCGAGGTGTCAGTTAATTCCTTTTCGTCGGTTATCCAATGATGATTTTGCTCAAGTGTTAACCCAAGTAGGAGAACAGCAGATTTTGGATAACCCGATGTTACTCAACATGGCACAGGGAAGTCCTGGTGCAGCAATTTCATCTTATCAAATGCTGCAATCAATCCCTGAAGAAGTTATCCAGCAATGTAGTAGTTTACCATCCAATTTAAGGGCAGCATTGTCATTGGCTAAAACAATTGACCATAGTTTAGAACACTCTCAGCAATTATGGTTGATAGATTATCTGCAATTATTGTGGTGGCATTCCTATCACCGGATTGACTTAATAGAAAAACTTGTCCAAGCTAAAGATGCACTCCTAAAATTGGCTCAAAATCGCTTAGTTTGGGAAGTTACGCTAGCAAATACTATTGCAGATTAAACAAGTAACTATCACGCATCTTGCTAGTGCTGTGAGGCAGAAATAACTAATCAGTTAAGAAAAGCAAGTCTTCTTCCCTTCTGCCTTCTGCCTTCTGCCTTCTGCCTTCTGCCTTCTGGCACTAGCTAACGCTAGGAGAATTGTGATAGTTATTTCTCTTAACTTATGCCACGCAAAAACTCAACCCAAGTTCTAGAAAAGTCTACTGTTACCGAAGTAGTTCCATCCCCTGTTGAAGGCGAAGAATTAACAAATGCTGATGCCGAACTTAGCCAAGTTAATAGTCAAGCACCCTCTAGCGATGAAGTCAAACTTCAATTTGAAGTAGAGGTAGAAACATTCAATTTTAAACTATCAACTGCCTTATTAGCAGTTCCCAATAAACCTACTCATCCTAGTTTAGGGAATGTATTAGTTGCAGCAATTGATGGGCAAGTAAAGCTAACTGGATTTGATTATAACTTGGGAATTACAGTTAGTTGTGAAGCCAATGTAGAACATCAGGGGATGGTGATACTACCAGCTAAACTATTACAAAGTATCACCTCTCGCTTACCAGTTGGTAAACTGATAGTTACAGCTAATGCTAAGTCAACAGATTGAGCGTAGCGAATCGACAATTTTGTGAATTTGTACTACTATAAAATTGGTAATTGGTCGATTAACAATGATAGTCTACGAGTTCAAGTTAAAAGGAAAACCAAAGCAGTATCAGGCAATTGACGAAGCGATTCGCACTTCTCAATTCATCCGCAATAAATGTTTAAGATATTGGATGGATAATAAAGGCGTGAGTGGCTACGACCTGAATAAATATACTGCCAGATTAGCCAAAGAATTCTCTTTTGCTTCGGAACTCAACTCGACAGCTAGACAGGCATCGGCAGAAAGATGCTGGGCTGGTATCTCCCGTTTCTTTGACAATTGTAAAAAGAAAGCACCTGGAAAGAAAGGCTTTCCTAGATTCAAAAAGAATCAACGCTCGGTAGAGTACAAGAAATCAGGATGGAAGCTTTCTGATAACAAAAAAACCATCACCTTTACCGACAAGAAAGGGATGGGTACTTTCAAGTTAATCGGAACTTACAATTTGCACTTTTACCAAATAGAGCAAATTCAAAGAGTTAGGTTAATCAAAAGAGCAGATGGATACTATTGCCAGTTCTGCATTAATGTTGATGTCAAGCAAACACTAGAGCCAACAGGTAGAAATATGGGATTAGATGTGGGATTAAATCACTTCTATACCGATAGTGAAGGGAACAAAGTAGATAATCCACGCTACCTGAGAAAAGCAGAGAAGAGATTGAAGCAGTTACAGCGTCGAGTTTCCAAAAAGGTTAAAGGCTCAAAGAATAGAAAAAGAGCAATTAACCGACTGGGTAGACAGCATTTGAAAGTTTCAAGGCAGCGCAAAGACTTTGCGGTAAAGACAGCAAGGTACGTAGTGATGTCTAACGACATTGTAGCTTTTGAAGACTTGAAAGTGCGAAACATGGTAAAGAACCGTCATCTAGCCAAGTCGATTAATGATGTAGCTTGGTCACAATTTCGGGAGTGGATACAATATTTCGCTCTCAAGTTTGGCAAGGTTGCTGTCGCAGTGCCACCTTATTACACTTCTCAAAATTGCTCAAAATGTGGCGCAACAGTGAAAAAGTCTCTCTCTATTCGCACCCATGTTTGTAAGTGTGGCGCAGTTTTAGACAGAGACGAAAATGCCGCGATTAAGTGCGATTCGTTTAGTCAAAACTGAGAAAGCAGGGGACGACTAGCAGTATCAAGTAACCAATAGGTTGAGAAGCACTTAAATCCTTGGTACTGACAACTTCATAGCCTTGTGAGTGAAGGCAAGTATCCTAGAAAGCCTAAGTCTCATCCCGAAGGTACATCGGTGAAAGCACACAGAGCGCGATTTATATCGCGTCCCCCCAGGTAGCGACTAGCCATCAATCCTGGAAGCGGGGGTGAAAGCGGAAAAGTGCTGACAGCCTAAAAGTCAGTTCCCCGTAAGCAAGTCCTTATGGATAACGAAAGTAAAGATGTATCAGAACCACCGTTACCGCAAACCAGTGAAATCAGGCTGATACACTGGGAGTCCCAAAAGGGCAAAGAACAGGGTAGTAGGAGGATTTGAATCGACCTACTAAGTGCCACCCGAAAACTCGGTGGAGAGCATCATCCTAACAGGACAAACCAAAGGTTATGAGGAACGAAGTAACCCATTTGATTACTCTCATTCAAGGTCGATTGAATGAGTAGTCAGCTAAGACGGAACCTCTAGGAAACTAGGTAACAAATGGGAGAGATTGAGTTAGAAGCGAACGCCCTATCTAACAGTAGGGATATGCTGACAGACTCACGGTGAAATAGAAGGTAGGGGTACAAGTAGCAATGAAGAAGGCTAAAGCCCAACAATCAGATAAAGATTGGTTGAGGATAGTATGGACATCGGATATACCTAACCAAGCCTGCGAAAACCCAACAGTTACCTGGAGGGATATCCAATGGAAGAAATTAGAACGTCAGGTGTTTAAGTTGCAAAAGCGCATCTACCAAGCGTCTCGTCGTGGTGATGTCAGAACAACTCGCGGACTCCAAAAGCTGTTGATGAAGTCCCAAGCTGCAAAATTATTAGCGGTGCGTAGAGTAACCCAGGATAACCAGGGAAAGAAAACGGCTGGTGTGGATGGGCAAAAAAGCCTGACCCCAAAGCAACGTTTTGAACTGACAAAACAACTAAGACTGGGTTCAAAGGTTAAACCAACCCGGAGAGTATGGATACCAAAACCGGGAACGGAGGAAAAAAGACCTTTAGGGATACCTACCATGAAAGACCGAGCATTGCAGGCGCTTGTCAAAATGGCACTAGAACCAGAATGGGAAGCGCGTTTTGAACCTAACTCATACGGGTTCAGACCTGGACGCTCATGCCAAGACGCTATCGATGCCATATTCTGTGCGATAAAGCAAAAAGCCAAATTCGTACTAGATGCAGATATAGCCAAATGCTTCGATAGAATCAACCACGAACAACTAATACGAAAAATCAATACCTTCCCAACCCTACGGAAACAAATCCGAGCATGGCTAAAGGCTGGCGTTATGGAAGGAAAACAGTTGTTCCCCACATCTGAGGGTACACCACAAGGCGGAGTAATATCCCCCTTACTGGCTAACATCGCCCTTCACGGGATGGAAAACGCAATCATGGAATCAGCAGATAGTTTCGACATGAAACGTCCTGACGGCACTCAACTAAGCAAGAGGGATAAAAGAAAATCTGTTAGCCTGATTCGTTACGCCGATGACTTCGTTATCCTCCACGAAGACATAACCATTGTCCAAAGATGTAAAGAGATAATCTCCGAATGGTTAAAAGGCATGGGTTTGGAATTAAAGCCAAGCAAAACCCGATTAGCTCATACCCTGA
>NZ_JBHFNQ010000252.1:0-26604 GCF_041929345.1 Floridaenema aerugineum BLCC-F46 | reverse complement strand
CAACGAAACGATATGAACAATACATTTATGAACGAGTAATAAATTCTAACTGCGAACAGGTTGGTCGAACAGAGCAATTGAGTACAGAATCAGTGGAAAGTATATTTAAATCGGTAAGTAATCAATGGGAAAAAAAAGAGTGGTTGCCTGTTGAACGGGTGAGTATAGATGAAGTCAGTAAACGCAAAGGATACAGAAATTTTATCACTGTAATTGCTGATATTGACCAGGGGAAGCTAATAGAAGTAATTGATAGCCATAAACAGAAAGATATTATTGAAGCCCTGAAACAGCAACCACTTGCAGTGAGAGAGCAAGTCAAAGAAGTTAGTGTAGATATGTGGGCTGGATTCAAAAAAGTTGTATTAGAAGTATTTCCTAATGCTGTGGTAGTTATTGATAGATTCCATGTGATGCAGTTACTTAATAGAGGTTTAAATAAAATTCGTCGCTTAGTCAAAGTAACAACTAAGGGGAGTAGGTATTTACTACTAAAAAATCGTCAAGATTTAACCTCTTCAGAACAATTGGCACTTTTAGAAGTTTTAAATCAGTCCCCTTGCTTGCAAATAGCATATCAAATGAAAGAAGAATTTCGGGAGATTTATGAAAATTGTGAAACTGTAGATTCCGGCTTATTAATGATGTCCAAATGGTTAGTTCACGCTCAAATTTTTTATCCCCAAGCCGCTCGCACAATTCGAGCACACCTTCGAGAAATTTGTAACTACTTTATCAGCCGAACAACTAGCGGTGTTATGGAAGGAATTAATAATAAAATTAAGTTAATTATGCCCTTGGGTTATGGCATGACTAATTTTAATAACTTGCGCTCTCGATTACTAGCTTCTTTTTCTTAATATTAGTAAACCTTATCAACCTAAGTACGGAAGAGCCATTATGCTGCATTGGATTTGAAATTGAATGTTGATGAATTGGCTGCATTGGATGCGGCGTTTCCACCACCAACTAAACCTGTTCCTTTAGAAACACTATAGGTTTTTTCGCCACAAAAGCGACATGAGCATGAGGTAAAGCAAACTGACCGTAGCAATTTCCAGTTTCTACCTGAAAACCAAGCTGGTACAGCATTGTAGTAATTTCTTCGGTTGAATATAATTGCAGAGCGTGAAGTTCATCATCTCGACGGTAATAGTCTCCTACTTGCCTGAAGGTAATGATTCGACGAGTCAGGAGATGCTGCACAGAGTCTTCCTGTTTTTCCACCAAAACAATCCAATCATCACCTTCAGTAAAACTTTTGATGGGGGTTGCATTTGTTACCTGTCCGGGTTCTGCAATGTCGAAGATGAAAACGCCCCCTGGCGTAAGAGCATTATAAATACGTTGGAATACCTGAGTGAGTGTCTGGGATTCTGGGTCAAACAAGTAGTTGAAACATTCACCGAGCGAAATTACTGCATGACAATTAGGAATTTCCACTTGGAACAAGGAATCAAGCTGAAATTGTGCCATCGGAACTCGTTGACGGGCGATCGCAATCATAGCAGCAGAAATATCAACCCCTAAAACTTGGTAGCCTACTCTGACTAGTTCCTCTGCTGCTAGACCGCTGCCACAGCCTAAATCTATAATTAGCCCATCCTGAATACCATGCTGTTTCAGAATTGCCAGAATTCCTGGCATTGCTTGCAGAGCATAACTCCTGAAGCCAATATCGTGAATGTAAGCGAGGTCTTCTCTGTACCAATTATTCATCAATCACTTTTCCTCGGAGAGTCTTGATTTGACTTCGCTTTGTTTTGCTATCCAGACGCTTTCTTTGAGAACTGCGAGTTGGTTTGCTTTTTTTCCGGGGTTTGGGGAGTGCGATCGCACTTTTAATCAACTCTTGCAATCTTTGCAAAGCCTCTTCTCGATTCTGCTCCTGAGTGCGGTGTTCTTGAGCCTTAATGACAATCACACCTTCTTTGGTAATCCGCCCATCGGACAGCTTCAACAGTCGTTCTTTGTAAGACTCAGGTAACGAGGAAGCAATAATGTCGAAGCGTAGATGAATCGCGGTTGCTACCTTATTGACATTTTGCCCTCCTGCTCCCTGAGAGCGAACTGCGCTCATTTCAATCTCATGTTCTGGGATGGTTACTGTGTGAGAAATTTGGATCATACTTCAAAATAAATCGAAACCAGAGCAGCTACCTTCATACTAAAGGTTACGATTGGGGATAGCGCGTTCTGATACAAGTATGACCAAGCCGGAAGAACTTGGTTCTAAATCTACTTCTCAGGTAGATCCTCATACCCTTCAACCACATCCTCGTAATACTTTTATTTATGGAGAAGAGGAAGATATCTCTGAATTAGTAGCATTAATTGAGTCTTCTGGTTGGGTAAAACCGTTGGTAATTACTCCCAATAGAACAATTATTTCTGGTCATCGTCGATGGAAGGCAGTACTAACTTTGGGATGGCATTCAGTAGGAGTGGAAGTTAGGGAGTTTCAGACAGAAGTGGAGGAATTGGAGGCATTACTGTTGGAAAATGCTAGCCGGGAAAAGACTGTAGAGCAAAAGGTAAGAGAAGGAAAAGCTTGGGAGGTTGTGGAAAAGGAAAAAGCCAAAAAAAGGCAAGTCGAACTGGCGGGAACTCATCGGCGAGGAAAAACATCTGACCTTGTGGCAAATTTGCCACAAGGTATGGAAACGGGGAGAACAAGGGAGCGGGTATCTGCTCGTGTTGGCATGAAAGCGCGTACTTACTCGAAAGCTTCTCAGGTGGTAGATTTAATCGATCGGGAGTTCAGCCAGGGTAACTTAGAAGCGGCAAAAGGATTGCGTAGGGTGTTAAATCTTCAAAGTGTAGATGCAGCTTACCAACTGCTCAAACAACCATCCCAAAAGCGTCACCAAATATTATCTGCTCATACTGGTGGCAAATTAAAGTTAACAAAACTAATGTCCCAAACGCCATTCGACTCTGATTTGGAAGCGGAAAATTCTGACACAATTTCAGCAGAAGCAGAGAGAATAAAATCTTTGGCGGTAGGAGATGTAGTTTTTATTAATATAACCTGGCAAGAGAAAGCGGGAATTTCAGAAAGAAAATGGAATGGATTTTGGGGAGTAGTACAGTCAAACCAAATGGGGATAACAGTCAATATGGGAGCCGAGGTAATTAACGTAAAAGCCAGTGATTTAAAACCAGTCGATTTAGCTGATGAACAACTAACTCAGTTGCAAGAAGTAGCAGAGCAAATTCTCCAACTCCGCATGAATCAATTGGATGAGATGGAAGTAACTATGTTGAATTTTCTGCAACAACGGGTTTTATTTACTTCTAAGCAATTGTCTTACTTAGAATATATGGAAAGCTTACATTAACTATTGAGCAGATAATTTATGCTGGGTTGTAGAATCTGCCCAACTGAAAGAGGTTGTGATGAAAAAGCTGATCAACAAGCCAGAAGACTTTGTAAGAGAAAGTTTAGCAGGGATGGCACAGGCTCATGCTGACTTAATCAAAGTGGAATACGATCCCACTTTTGTTTATCGCACTGATGCACCAATACAGGGAAAGGTAGCAATTATTTCCGGTGGTGGTAGCGGTCATGAGCCGATGCACAGTGGTTTTGTTGGCATGGGAATGCTGGATGCGGCTTGTCCAGGTGAGGTTTTTACCTCTCCTACCCCTGACCAAATCTTCGCTGCTACGCAAAAGGTAGATAGTGGTGCTGGTGTTCTTTACATTGTCAAAAACTACAGTGGCGATGTAATGAACTTTGAAATGGCAACCGAGTTAGCCCTCAGTCAGGGTATTCGGGTGCTAAATATTTTGATTGATGATGATGTAGCGGTGAAAGACAGTCTCTATACTCAAGGACGACGGGGTGTGGGAACAACGGTACTGGCAGAAAAAATTTGTGGTGCCGCATCTGAGCAAGGATATGATTTGTTGGAAATAGCAGATTTGTGCAGACGAGTGAACATGAATGGGCGTAGTATGGGAATTGCTCTTACTTCTTGTACCACACCAGCAAAAGGTAGCCCGACATTTGCATTAGGCGATCGGGAAATGGAAATTGGCATCGGGATTCATGGCGAACCGGGTAGAGAACGCATTAACTTAAAATCAGCAGCCGAAATTACCAACATTTTGGCACAATCTATCATTGACGATGCCAACTATAGCCGGACAGTGCGCGAGTGGGATGAAAAATTAGGCGAATGGGCAGATGTGGAACTGATAAATCCACCATTACAATCGGGCGATCGCCTCTTAGCATTCGTTAATGGTATGGGTGGTACTCCTGTTTCCGAACTGTATGTTGTCTACCAGGAACTAACTGCTATTTGTCAACAACGAGGATTGCAAATTGTGCGAAACTTGATTGGGTCATATATGACATCTTTAGATATGCAAGGTTGTTCCATAACTCTGTTGAAGCTAGATGATGAGATGATCCGGTTGTGGGATGCACCAGTAAAAACACCAAGTTGGTGCTGGGGGATTTAATATGAAAGTCACTCAAGCACAAATTCTACAATGGTTGCAGGTCTTCGCTGACAAAATAGAGCAGAATAAGGAATATTTAACCGAATTAGATGCGGCGATCGGTGATGCGGATCACGGTATCAATATGCAGCGAGGTTGGAAAAAAATCAGCAGTCAGTTACCAACTCTGGTGGATAAAGACATTGGTAGCATTTTGAAAACTGTCAGCATGACTCTGATTTCCAGCGTTGGTGGTGCAAGCGGACCCCTTTATGGAACTTGGTTTTTACGGGCAAGTGCTGCTGTAGCTGGCAAACAAGAATTAACTGAGTCGGATATTCTAGAACTACTGCAAGCAGGTTTAGCAGGCGTGTTGCAAAGGGGCAAAGCAGAACTGGGAGATAAAACAATGGTAGATGTGCTATCCCCAGCAGTAGTGAAATTTGGGGAAGTTGTGGGTGAGGGAAACAATATCTGCCAAGCTTTACAACAAGCTGTAACCGTAGCTGAACATGGGATGAAGGAGACTATACCAATGTTAGCGAGGAAGGGACGGGCTAGTTATTTGGGGGAAAGAAGCAGAGGACATCAAGATCCAGGGGCGACTTCTGCTTATTTTATGTTGCAGAGTTTGTTGGTGGTAGTAGAAGAAACTCAGTAAAAGCTTATCAACACAGTTGCAGGTATCATCGTGGTTGGAATTGTCATTGTTTCTCACAGTAAACAACTAGCCCTTGGCGTGCAAGAATTGGCAGCACAGATGGTTCAAGGTACAGTTCCTCTAGCTATTGCCGCAGGTATAGCCGATCCTGACAACCCACTGGGTACAGATCCGATTCAGGTTCAGGAGGCGATCGCTTCTGTATTCAGCGATGATGGTGTTTTGGTATTAATGGATCTGGGTAGTGCTTTAATGAGCGCGGAAATGGCACTAGAGTTTCTCCCGGAAGCACAAAGGCAGAAAGTACATTTGTGTGCAGCACCTCTGGTAGAAGGTGCGATCGCTGCTGTAGTTGCGGCGGCATCTGGTAGTAATATTGAGCAAGTTATTGCAGAAGCTCAAGGTGCATTAGTAGCCAAAGCCAGTCAATTAGGGATAACAATAGACCTCTCCAACAAAGAATATATAAGGCAGGCAGGATGCCTACCCCACAAGAGTGACAATGCTCAACCGATCGCCAAACTAGAAACAGTAACTCAAGAAATTCGTCTAACTATCAATAATCGCTTTGGATTACACGCCCGTCCAGCTGCTCAGTTTGTGAGTGTAGTCGCCCGATTTCCAGCGCAAGTTTGGGTGCAGAATTTAACTAAAGGTACTCAATTTGTACGCGGTGATAGTATTAACCAAGTCGCAACTTTAGGGGTACGTCAAGGAGACGAATTAGCTATTTCGGCTACTGGTGTTGATGCAACTGCGGTATTGACTGCATTAGAAACATTAATTACTAATAATTTTGGCGAAGCAGAAGATCGTTTGGCTTCAGCACCGTTAATAGAGAACAAAGTGACTCCTCAATCTATTAGGGAATTATCAGGGATTGCTGCTTCTGATGGAGTGGCGATCGCTCCCATTATCCACTATCAACCTACCATCTTTACCCCTACTCAATATCACATAGATGATGTTGAATCAGAGTGGCAACGTTTACTCAGAGCTATAGAAGCTGCTAAACAGGAAGTTCAGACTTTGCTTTCTCAAGCATCGATGCAAATAGGTAATGCCCAAGCCAGTATTTTTGATGCTCATTTATTATTTTTAGCAGATCCAGTGTTATTGGAAGCAGTTGAGAAACACATCAGAGAACAACAAATTAATGCAGAAGCGGCTTGGCAAGCTGTAGTAGATGAGATTGCATTAAGTTATCGCGCCCTGGAAGATAGTTACCTGCAAGAACGAGTTAATGATGTGGTGGATGTAGGACAAAGAGTGCTGCGATTGTTAGGGGGTGCTGTTGCTAATGTTTTGGCTTTACCAGAACCAGCGATTTTAGTAGCAACCGATCTGACTCCAACAGATACTATTAAGCTAGACCCCACAAAGATTGTCGGCATTTGTACTACTTCTGGCAGTCCTACATCCCACAGTGCAATTATTGCCCGAAGTTTAGGTATTCCGGCAGTTTTAGGCGTGGATGCCCAGATTTTACAAGTGGAAGATGGGACGCTCTTATGCTTAGATGGTGAAATAGGTAAGGTTTGGGTAGAACCGGAAGCAGATATCTTGGCGTTATTTGAAATCAAGCGTCAAGGGTGGCGAAGTGCTCAACAAGAAGCTTTAGCTAAAGCACAGCAACCAGCTATTACCCGTGATGGTCGGCGAGTGAGTGTATTTGCCAATATTGGTAGCATAGCTGATGTGCAAACAGCTTTATCTAATGGTGCTGAGGGTGTGGGGTTGTTGCGTACAGAGTTCCTTTATTTAGGACGGAGTAGCCCGCCAACTCAAGAGGAACAATTAGCAGTTTATCAGGCGATCGCGCAAAAATTAGAGCAGCGTCCATTGATTATTCGCACTCTCGATGTTGGTGGTGATAAGTCACTTCCTTACCTGAGTTCAACAGTTCCAGAAGCTAACCCCTTTTTAGGTTGTCGTGGGATTCGTTTTTGCCTCAATCATCTAGATTTGTTTAAAACTCAGTTGCGGGCAATTTTAAGCGCCAGTGTCGGGAATAATATCAAGATTATGTTACCGATGGTTGCTACTGTAGAGGAAGTTAAAGCTGCCAAAGGAATCATTTCGGAAGTGCAGTCGGAACTGCGTCAAGTGAATATTCCGGTTGAGGAAGCGATTTCTTTGGGGATTATGATTGAAGTACCTTCAGCAGTAATGCTTGCCGATCGTTTAGCAGCAGAGGTAGATTTTTTTTGTATCGGGACTAATGATTTGAGTCAGTATGTGATGGCAAGCGATCGCACTCACCCACAAGTAGCTGCTTTGGCTGATGCGATGCACCCAGCTGTGTTACTCATGGTGCAGCAAACAGTTCAAGCTGCTCGTCGGGCGGGAATCTGGGTGAGTTTATGTGGCGAACTAGCTGCCGAGCCTGCTGCTACAGCAATTTTATTAGGTTTGGGAATCGATAAGTTAAGTGTTAATCCTCCAGCTATCCCGGTAATTAAACAGGCGATTTCACAGTTAAGTGTAGCTGCTTGTGAGAAACTCGCTGTTTGTGCATTACAACAAAATTCTGTCGCTCAGGTAAAGGCAATAGTTTCTTGAGGTTAAAGAAGATGGCTGATGGCTTTTTCCCCAGACATATCAATTAAACAACTGAACTTGGCAGTGGTGGACGAGTAATGCCTTTTTTATCCAAGTTTTCTTCCAATTCTAAAATGAATGCTAAATCTTCTGCTGGTAAAGATGTTTCTGACTCCAAAAAAGCAAACGCTTGTCGGAACTGATGAGGATTTGTTTTAATCGGTGCATCAAAGTGGCAAGGAATAATCCGCTCAAAATCCCAAGTAGCTACCAATGAAGCCCATTCAATAGTTTTCCCTGGTGAATGATCCAAAATCAAGGTTTGCAAAATAGGCGCTACCAACGGTCTACCATTTCCGCGCAGTGCAGAAAATGAATGTTGCCAGCCATTTTTCCAGCGAAACGGAAATAACCCAAAATATGCTTTTTTGGATTTATCTGGTGCTTTGAACATATCAGCTAATGCCTGTTTTAACCCGACTGTTTCTAAAGCACTTGGTCGAAAATAAAGTGCAAACAAACTAATCCGTTGCCATCCTTTGAGCCGATTTTCTGGCGTATCACAAATTTCTTCTAGCGCATTGTCTCTAGCGTGAAACAACAGAGGATAAGGGTGAAGTTGGACGATTTCGGGTGGTGTTTCTGGTACTGCCAATACTGTGTCTGTTAGCAGTAGTGTGCGCGAGGATTTGTGCCATAATGCTACTTCGACAAAAGAACCCCTTCCCAAGTTAATGTTGAGTATTTTGTATTCAAACTCATTGCTAAACGGTGCTAATTTACTATCGAATGGAAGTATCTTTGTTCGTTTTTCTGGAAAACCAAGCCAACTTAGAGGCAGGTTGAAGGGATAACTCCACTGAGATGGGGCGACAAACACTTGAGCATTAGGAAAGCGTCTGGCAACTGGGCCAACAAAAACCTTGTGTTCTAAACCGGAGGCAGTGGGTAAGATAATGTATTTGACTTCACCATGAAGGGCTACCAACTCGTTAACCAATCGGATGCACTCAGGAGTGGGTGCTACTGGTGCGTAGATGAGTAAACCACCGGAAGCGAGTCGAATCGCAGTCATGCGAATGGGCACAACTGTGTACAAAATGCCTTGAATTTGCTCGAATGTCCAGATAGTATCTTTGATGATTTCTCGACGTAATGTTCGCCGCTTGTTATAGGGGTAAAGTGGTACTAAAGGCCAGAAGTGCCATGACCAATCTTGAGCATTGTGTTGTTTATCCTCTGCCATAGCTGCTCTCACAACCTCTCTCCCTGATTCAAAGGAACTGCTATTCTTACTCTAGCGGGGATTTCTTTTCGGATATTAGGTCAAAAATTCGCTTGTGGGATAACATTATTCCACGCTGATGCTAAACTTTTACCACAACTCTCGTCGCCTGAGACTAAAACCAGAACCGCAGATATTAGGATTTGTACCTAATCAATACGACAAAACGATCGCCATTCACCGCAACATCTTAGCTTCCCTAGAACCACAACTATCTAAACTATCCAACCTGAATAACTTTCACCGAAGTTTTGGCTTTGAGTCGAGTGATAAACTCTACTTTTTGACTCATTAGTTGCTCAAAAAACTGGAAGTGATAAAACCCCCGATCAAGCAATAGTAAGGTTTTGGCGGAGGCTAAGGATAGTAAACTTTCTTCAAATTTCGTTTCTGATGCCAAGGGATTATCATGAAACCAAACTTCGACAGGTAAGCGAGTTATCAAATCAACTACAACACAAATTTTTCCAGCCAATTTTCCCGGTTTTACATCTTCTAAACTTTTCAGTTTACGAAATAATGCTTCTAATGTGGAACCATCTGCCACCCAAATTTTGTCAAAATATCGACTGGCAAATTTAATACTTTCCGGTAGGGGACGTTTTTGACGCTGTTGCCAATTTGATTGTAATCTTGGTAGTAAATCTTTAAATACTCGCTCAAATACTGAAGCGGGAAATTCTAACAATCTTTCTGAAAGTGATTGTTGAGCTACTTTTATAGCGCGACACCACAGTAAATCTTCTCTTTCTAATAGTCGAGTTAATTCCTGCACTGATGGGACTTGTCGCCACACTAATGTTAAAACTGCTGCTACCATTAATGATAAATTTAATAGCCTGTTTCTTAATCCCAACTGGCGGTAATAAGCTTGTTGATTAAAAATTGCTGGTGTTAGTAGTTCTTCCAGATGTGCAGCAATAACTTGATTATTTGGACTGGGTATGTTGTGCCGCTTCGCATGGTCAGGATGACGATTTATTGGCTTTTTCATAGTTAGATGAGCAAACTTCTACTTCTGCTAGTTTGGCATCTTTAGTACCGTTTTCTAACGAAACTTACGTTCTGACTCTAAAATTGGTACATCATTAATACTGGCTTCTCGTCGTTGCATCAATCCATTAGAAGCAAACTCCCATTGTTCGTTACCATAAGCGCGAAACCATTGACCAGATTCGTTATGATACTCGTATTCAAACTTTACAGAAATGCGATTATCGGTAAAACTCCAAAGTTCTTTTTTGAGTCGATAATCTAATTCCGTATTCCATTTGCGAGTCAAAAATTCTCGAATCTTTTCTCGTCCGCTAAAAAACTCCGATCGATTTCGCCAAACTGAATCTTCAGTATAAGCTAAAGAAACACGCTCTGGGTTACGACTATTCCAAGCATCTTCCGCAGCTTGTACCTTAGCTTTAGCAGTTTCTAAAGTAAAAGGTGGTAAAGGAGGTCTAGTTTCCACAGTTTATATCTCCAGTCAATAAGTACAGAGAAAAATTGTTAATTGAGATTAGCTAATTGTTGTTCTAATTGAGTAATTCGAGCTTGTAAAGGAGCCATCATTGCTGCTACTTCTGTCTCAGAATAACGAATTGGAATATGTTGGGGACAGTTTTCGCTAGTCGCTTCAACGTGAAAGATAATTGCCCGTTCAATTTCGGCAGGATAATCAGGGACTCGTAACTGTTCAATTAAAGCCGAATCACCCTCAATATACTCGGCTCTTCCCCAAATTTTAATCCGTTTCCGATGACGGTAATCCATCAAAAACAGGAAGGCTTTATCGTTACCAGATAAATTGCCAACTGTAATATATTGCACGTTTCCCGAAAAGTCAGCAAAGCCCAATGTTTTTTCATCCAAAACTTTCAAAAAACCAGGTGCGCCACCACGAAACTGAATGTAAGGATAGCCGTTAGAACTAACTGTTCCCAAATAAAAGCCATCCAGTTGACTAATAAATTCGGCAATCTTTGGAGTGATTATATCATTAGCAGGCCCATTGGCGATATACTTCTCATAAGTTTGTCTTGAACCTCGTTCTGACTGCGCTGTTTGTACTTCAGGAGTGAAAGCAATTTCTCCGAATTTGCGTGGCATAATGCCCTCCTCAATTATCAGTTTCGTATTGTACTGTTGAAGCGATCGCTAATTTCGATTAACCAGCAGTATTACCAGCAATGAATGGTGCTAACTTATCGTGTTTTCCCGGTGTCCAAGTTTCACCCAAAAACTTGTAATTCATCCGAGGAAAATAGCCGTAGCGTTGTCCTAATTCTCCACTCAGTAGAGTCATGCGTTCCACAGTTCGAGCATTAGCGAGTTTACCTGCATCAATGTAGCGAAAAGGTGTTTTTTCAACTAATTGGAAAAACTGACTTTTTGCTTCTGCATCATCGCTGACGACAAACACATCACTAACTATATCCCCAAAAGTTGGCGCATCAAATACTTCCCACCAAACATTTTTGAAAGCACCAACAACTCGCGTTTTCGGAAATCGATGTTGAATTTGTTCTGCACCACTGGTATCCCAAGGTAAGATAAAATCGGTGTAAGTATCATTAAACGGGTTGGAAATGTCTACGTATATTTTCTTATCAAAATAATGACGCAAAGGTTCTAATATGTCTAACATTCCATCCCGTAAAAACATTGCAGGTAGAATCACATCAGCATTGGCAGCATCTTCATAGTTACCTGCTGTTAAATTCGGTATTCCCAATCCTTGCACAATCTTAGTCGCTCGGTCAATATTGCGCGAACCTAAAATTACTTGTTGTCCTACTTCAGCCAACATCTTTGCTAAACGAACGCCCATTCTACCCGTGCCTAAAATTCCGATCTTTGACATGATAATTTCCCTCAATATTTGACAACTTTTCTGGAATTAATTACTGTTAGCTACAGTTATAATGGTTCTATAATCCTGCCATTGGGATGTAGCCTGGGAGTTGTTTGATGCGATCGCTCCATGCCAAAACATTGGGATAAGGTGCGAGGTCAATCTTGCCATCAGGTGCTAACGCAATGTATGGGAAAACCGCAATATCAGCAATAGTCGTCCGCTCAAACTCTAGCCAAGTTCTGGTGCTTAAATGTTTATCAAGTTGGGTTAAAATATGTTCGGCTTTTTGGTGAGCGCGATCGATGTTGATACTAGTGGCACCAAACAAATGATAAAGTCGAGCATTTTCGGGTCCTTGACGAACTTCGCCAGCAGTTGTTGATAACCAACGAACTACTTGTGCCAAAGGTAAAGCATCCAAAGGCAACCATTCTTCACCGCCATACTGCCGAGCTAAATATACCAAAATTGCTTGAGCATCTGCCAGTTTAGTATCACCATCAACCAACAAAGGAACTTGTCCAAAAGGGTTAAGTGCTAGATATTCTGGTGACTTATGTTCCCCTTTCATTAAGTCAACTTTTACCCATTCGTATTCCAGATTTAGCAATTCCAAAAACAGTCTAACTTTGTAACTATTTCCCGACATTTCATGACCATAAAGCTGAATCATCTTGATTTCTCCTGTTCTCTTGGGGGTTAGGTTTTAGGGGTTAGGTGTTAGGGTTGGCTTTCTCCCTACCCCCTATCCCCTAAGCAAGAGCCAGCTTGATAACTTGCATCAAGTTGGTAGCTGTTTGAAAGCCTTCTTTTTTTGTACCGTTCATTCGGTATAGTAATACTGTACCGAACGTTCTATATAATGTCAATAGTTAATTTCCAATTTTTGAGCCATGCCAAAAGAAACCTATATTCCTTGCTTGTTGGGGTTGTTTCGCCAGTACGGTTACGATGGTGCTACGCTATCCAAGATTTCGGAAGCGACTGGACTGGGGAAAGCTAGTCTGTACCATCACTTTCCCGGTGGGAAGGATCAGATGGTTGAGACAGTTTTGGATTATCTGGAAAAATGGTTAGGAGAGAATATTTTGCCTGCTTTGGAGAGTGAAGGGGATGCGGTGACAAGGTTGGGGCGAATGTGCGATCGCTTAAATGAACTTTATCATGGGGGAGAACAACCTTGCGTGTTTGCGATTTTGTTGTCTGGTTCGGCAAGAGATGTGTTTCACGCTAAAGTAAAGGCACTGTTTCAGGGTTGGATTGATGCGATCGCAAATGTGTTAATCGAGTCAGGTATGGATGCCCAACTTGCCAAACAGCGGGGGGAAGATGCCGCAATAGCAATTCAAGGTTCGCTGATTTTATCGCAAGCAATGGACGATACAACTGTGTTTCGGCGGACAATTGAGCAATTACCAACAATAATTTGTCGATAGCGAGAAATGAATGGAGAAACAGAACTTTGACATCCTCACCGACCGTCGATGTACGGTGATTCCCTAGCAGTCGAACAGCGTTAACTGAACAGACTCTAGATGGGTTGACAGTTCATCGGAAACAGCCGAAATCTCGGTCTTACACTTCCTCCCTGTCCGTTTAGAGTCGTGGATATGTCCTACCCCGACTTGTTCTATTCGTTTTGATGCGTTGTCGTCCCGATCCTGCAATTTGCCGCAGTTGAAGCAAACTATTTCTCGAATAGACAGGTCTAATTTACCCCATTTATAGCCACAATCACAGCAAACTTGACTAGTTGGCTCCCATCGGCTGATGACGACAAATTGGCGACTGAATTTATGCGACTTGTTATCACATAAACTCCTGAATTCTCGCCACCCTGCCTGACTTATTGCTCTGGACAGACGGCGATTTTTCAACATTCCAGAAACTCCTAAATCTTCTAGAGCAATAACTTGATTTTCGCTAACCACTCTAGTTGAGAGTTTATGGAGGAAATCTTTGCGCTTATCTGTTTGCTTGGCTTTTAATTTAGCTACTCGCAGACGCATCCGTTCTCGTCTTTTCGCTCCTTTTTGGCGGCGCGAATAATGACGTTGCGCTCGTTTTATTTTCCGTTCCAGTTTTGCGTAATCTGGACTATCAACCTTTTCCCCTGATGATAAAGTAGCAAACGTTTTTAGCCCCAAGTCTATGCCGATTGATTCGTTTGTTGCTGGCTTCAGTTCCGGCGAAATCTCTACAACAAAACTCAAAAAGTAGCGATCTGCATTGTCTTTAATCACAGTAACCGAACTTGGTTCGCTTGGTAATGGTCTTGACCAGACTGTTTTTAGACAGCCGATTTTAGCCAAGTAAACCTGGCAATTCTTAATACTAAACCCACCCTTTCTGAATCTGGCAGATTGACGGTTAGACTTTTTTTTGAACTTAGGAAAATTGACTTTAATTCCTTACATAAAAATGCGTAGCAACGATTTATTCTGGATTCTCTTGGTTCTGCACATATTCTATAAGTTTATTTAGTGGTGCTTGTGCGCCAACACTAATTAACGCATAAGAACCAGACCAGAATTGAGGCTTTTCGCAAGAGTAAAACTTTTTTAGATGTTGAGAAAATTCAGACCGTAATTTCCTAGAAGTTACGGTTTTTATATTATTTACTAATTTAGATAAGTCAACGCTGGGATGAGTCTCAATTAGTAGATGCACATGATCCGATTCTCCACCAAACTCAATTAACTCACATTCCCACTTAAACAATAATTCGTTGATGATCGATTTCATCCTAGTAAGGATTTCTCCTGTCAGGGATTTACGACGGAATTTAGTTACCAGAACTAAATGATAGATGAGTCTAAAAGCGCCGTTAGAACGGGTTTTCAGTCTGATACCGCTTTCCATAACTAATTGAGTAACCGTATTGACAACTAAAACAGTAGCTTGGTATTATATCTCTTGTCAAGGTCGAGGACATACCAATGAATAAAAAGAGAACTAAAAGAAAACCCACGCAAGAAGTTAGAACAGACGTTTGGGAGTTGTCGGCAAGCAAAGAGCAAAAACACCAAATGGTTTTGACAGTAGAGGCATATCGTAAATTCTTAATTCCTTTAGTCATGGTTGTTAATGCTCAATGGTGTGTTCTTGGCGAATTGACATCAAAAGAGAGGGTCAATGCCGTTGAGAGAATGATTCATCAAACCGCAGATAACCCCAGCCCAAAACATAATTACTTTCAGAAAGTAATTGATAAATATCCGTTTTTCAGAAAGTTCCCTAGCTACTTAAGACCTGCAGCAATAGCCGATGCCATTGGCATAGTTTCAAGTTTTCATAGTCGATATTATGAATGGCAATCAGGCATAAGAAAGCACAAAACAGCTAAACCCCCAAGGTTAACTGTTTTGTGTAAAACCTATCCTGCCTTATATAAAGGTCAGCAGGTAAGGTATGGATTAAATTACCAAACTGTAGATATCAAAATATGGAGTGGGACTGATTGGGTATGGCTTGAAAATATTAAAATTAAGAGGCATGGTTTATCTCGTCACCTAATCGATGGGAACGAGATACAATCACCCGCTTTAGTTGTTAATAAAAATAAGTGTCAGCTTTCTATGCCTATTCAAATTAAGAAAGTTGATAGAGAGGATTCAGGATTTGTGTGCAGCGTTGACATGGGCATCAATAATGCTGCCACAGTATCAATCGTTGGCAAAAACGGTACTGTAAAAGCAAGGAAATTTATTAACCCTACTAGAGACATAGACCGAAGAAACCAACGAAGGATGATGATTAAAAAGAAATCATCACAAACAGTTAACTTAACCAAGCAAAAACTTCCTGCTGGTTTTTGTAAAGGACTTTACCGCAAGTCAGCTAATATCAACCTAGAAATATCTCGCCTGGTTATGAGAGGCATTGTGGAGTTTGCAAAAACTTATAATGTTAAAGTAATTGTGTTTGAGAATTTATCTGGATGGAAAGCTAAAGCAGGTAAAAAGGGTTCTCTGCAAAAACAAAAATTCCATCTGTGGTGTCATAGCAAAATAGTTGAGTTGACACAACAAAGATGGAGTGAGTTAGGAGGTCTAGTAGTTTTTGTTAACCCCAAATACACCAGTGCTTACGCTTTTGATGGAAGTGGCAAGGTTAGAAGGAGTAAGACTAATTACTCTTTGGCTGTGTTTAAAAACGGGAAACAATACAACGCCGACCTCTCAGCTTCTTATAATATTGGTGCTAGATATTGGTATTCGTTAATAGTGGGAGATAAACATTTTTCTAGAGTGTTCGTTGGCAAAAGTTCCAACGACACACTGAGAACGCCAGTAACTCTGGATACGCTGAGAAATCTTATGGTTTCCTAGCGCAAGAATCCCCAACTATAATCTCCGATTTAGTTGGGGTGCGTTCAAAATCTGGATCGACCGCAACCATATAGATTTCACCCATGCGAGTCTCTGCATCAAGTTTCACAGCTACAAATCCTGTGATTGAGCCAGCATCCAGCGCCACCCATACATTGCTATCTTCAGCAGTACAGACTGCTTCAACCGCCTTATGAAAAGCTCACACGCCAATCCTTGGGATAGAATTCCTGGTAAACATCAAGATCCATCACCTTCTGAATCGACTCAAAAACTGGAGTCCAAGCTCGAAGCGAAAGACGAATAATTGCATCTAGTTGTTTAGCTTCGTAAGGTTCAATCTGTATTTCCATTGGAACTTCCAAAATGAATCATCCAACTAACGTGCAAGTTGATATACACCACCACGCTCTAAGGCTCGTTTGTATGCTGGGCGGGAATGGATGTGATCGCATCCATTCCATCAATCGTGGACGACTGGCATTCAACCCACCCCGCGCTACCGCTGCTTCAATGGGAAAGCTCATCTGAATATCAGCAGCTGTAAATTCATTTCCAGCGAACCAGGGAGTTTTCCCCAGTTCTGATTCGAGATAATTCAAATGTTGTGTAATTTGAGGAGTGATGAATGTCTCTTTAGTACGGCTTGTAATCATGTGTGCGATCGGTTTGACGAAGAACGGCATCGGTTGCTGTTCAATGCGATCGAACACTAGCTTGAGTAGCAAGGGTGGCATCGCTGAACCTTCAGCATAATGCAACCAGTACGTATAGCGCCATCGCTCTGGTGTACCGGGTGGAGGTCCCAATCGTCCTTCACCGTATTGTTCTACCAGGTATTCAATAATGGCTCCCGACTCTGCCAGAGTCAGCGTTCCATCAGTGATGACAGGCGATTTACCCAAAGGGTGTACCTGCCTTAACGATACAGGGGCTAACAGTGTTTTGGGGTCACGTTTGTAGTACTTGATGTAATACTCTAAACCCAGTTCCTCCAGTAGCCACAGGATACGCTGGGAACGCGAATTATTTAAGTGATGGACAGTAATCATTTGATTTCTCCATCTGTTGTGAATATTACGATCGCAGTCATTTACAGGATGAAGCAGCAATACCTTTGGCAAGCCATTTCCGTAAGCCAATACTATTGGTTTTCCCATCCTAATAACTCTTTCTAAAATAGAGAAATTATTTACCCATCTCTGTTACTTCCTGAATGTAGCGCCAAGCATCTGGTTGCGAACCATCGAGATCTGTAAAACCATAGACTTTTGCAAGTTGACCGCTGGAGAGAGACTGCCCATTCCAACGAGTAACTTCGGGATCGCCAGCAAGATGAGCAACGGCACGCCCCACATAATGTGGTGTTTCGGAAATGATGAAGTGTGGTTCCTTGAGAGTGGCATCTTGCCAGTTGGCTTCACTTACGCCAAAACTATCAAGCATCATTTCCGATCGCAACCAACCTGGAGTCAAGCACACAGCAGTACAGTGATGGGGTTGAAGCTCTTGTGCTAATGCCCAAGCCATACGAATGATTGAATTTTTCGCTAGATCGTAGATCAATGCTTGCCGATAGTGTCGATTATTGTAATCAGCCGTTCCATCGGTGAGTTCAACGACTAATCCTCCAGGCTTTTGAATCAGCAATGGGAGGGCAAAGTGACTGGTGATTAGATGAGTGTCGATCGCCAATCGTAACAAGCGTAACCCCCGCTCCAGATCGACCTCCCATAAGGGTTTATCAAGCTCTGCAAAATGTTCTGCCCCAATATCATTCACCAGAATATCTAACTGTCCTTGCTCTTGTTCCACACGAGTCACAAGCGATCGCACCTGTTCTGGATCTAGATGATCTACTTGTACCGCAATCCCCTGTCCACCTGCCTGAGTCACTAACTCTGCCGTTTCTTCGATTGTTTCTTTCCGGTTGTACTCTGACTGTTGCGTACGAGTCGTGCGTCCAGTTACATAAACCGTTGCCCCGGCTGCGCCCAGTTCTATTGCAATGCCTCGTCCTGCTCCGCGAGTCCCTCCAGCAACGATCGCGATCTTCTTCTTCAATGGTTGCATGGTTGATTCCCTGCAATTCTTTTGATACCAATCTTAGCTTGAGAACTACTTGCTATGACATACCTTTGGAATGATTGTCCGTAGCCAGATAACAATTCAATTTGTTACTCTAAAGATCGGACTCAAGCAGTAGCTAAAGCTAAGGAATTAGGAATTTTTAAATAACTGAATTCTTAAAGACCTATCCTTTTGGCTAGTGAAAGTGTATAGCGATCGCGCCATACTGGAATTAAACTCTAATTTAATAGAGCAATGCTAACTCAACAGATAGCGGGAATAATGCTCGCACTCACCCAAGGAGTACCCACCAGTTTAGTGAGTGAAATGACTTTTTCTCTCTGGGGTTTAGTCATTTTTATTTTGTGGACAATCATTGTCGTTATCCTTTTACTCACAGTGAGAATTCGGCATCTAGCTGCGGGTGGATCTGTTAAAGATTTCGCTACCCCAAACGACGAAAGCTTGCTTTGGCGACTATTTCGAGTTCAAGCGAACTTAATAGAAAACTTGCCTTTGTATTTGGGAGTTGTCTTTCTTCTAACAGTTCGGGGTGTTTCTGGAACAGTAATAGATGTGCTGATTGTGGTGTATATCGCATTTCGGATTATACACTCATTAATTCACATCGCTGGACTCGATCCAAAGTTTCGCCTTTTAAGTTTAGCGATTCAATTAACTTGCTTAGTTACTTTAATTACCTCGGCAATTTTTTAGTTGAGATACTGACAATGGAGATCGTCACTAAAAGATTTCTTCTAAGAGACTTTAACAAGGAAGATGAAACTGCATTTTTCGCCTATCATGCCGATCCAAAGTATGCTCAATTCTGTACACCAGAAGAAGTAGCACCCAGTCATACCCGCGAACTTCTCAGGCTTTTTGAGCAGTGGGCAACCGAACGTCCCCGTCTTAATTATCAGCTGGCTATTGTCGATCGTCGTTCCACTGAGGAATTAATTGGCTGTGCTGGATTACGCCGTGAGGGATATAATGCCGATCGAGCAGAATTAGGCATTGAATTAGCACCTCAATTTTGGGGACGTTACGCATACACAATTGAAATTGGGAAAGCTTTAATTGAGTTTGGATTTCAAGAATTAGGTTTAAAAGAGATCCAAGGTGTTTCTGTTAGCGGAAATGTGCGTGTAGTTCGTTTAGCACAACGATATGGGTTCGTTGTTGTTGGCACAAAACCTGGTTCCGATTGGATAAATGAGCGGGGATGGCACCAAATTGAATGGCAGCTTACACGAGATTCCTGGGAGAATTTATCAGCAATTACTTGGTGATGTAATTATTAGTAGGGAGGTCTAATTATGAGGGCAGAAAACAACAAAATCTCAGCAATTCAGATGATGCTGGGCATAATTTATCTTCTGATGATTCCGGTATTATTTCTCTTTCTTTCGGGTGATTGGTTGTGGGTTGAAGGATGGCTTTTTGGGATTTGGTTAATTGTTATTTCTACCGTTTATTTTACGGCGCGTCAAAACTGACCCAAGTATTATTAATGATTTACCAGATAAAGTTGAACAAAAGGTTTATTGTAATTTAACTAAAGAACAAGCTTCTCTTTATGAGGCTTTAGTCAAAGATGTTACTGAGAAAATTAAAGATTCTGAAGGGATTGAGCGTAAAGGGTTGATTTTATCAACTTTGTTGAAACTCAAACAAATCTGTAATCATCCCGCCCAATTTTTACAGGATGGGAGTGAATTTTCTGGGGAACGTTCTCATAAGTTGAGTCGATTAGTTGAAATGGTTGAAGAAGCTATTTCTGAAGGAGAAAGTTTGTTAAATTTTAGTCAGTTCAAGGAAATTTGTGATGGTTTAGAGAGATATTTTAAACAAACTTGCCATTACAATACTTACTACATTCATGGCGGAACTAATCGGGTGAAACGCGAACAAATGATTTCCCAATTTCAAGCAGAGGAAACTGAACCTTCGGTATTTATTTTATCTTTAAAAGCGGGAGGTGTCGGAATTACGCTGACTAAAGCAAATCATGTGTTTCATTTTGACCGTTGGTGGAATCCAGCGGTGGAAGACCAAGCTACTGACCGCGCTTTTCGGATTGGTCAAAAGAAGAATGTGTTTGTGCATAAGTTTATAGCTATTGGAACTTTGGAGGAACGGATTGACCAAATGATTGAGGATAAAAAGAAGTTGTCTTCTTCAGTTGTTGGGACTGATGAATCTTGGTTAACCCAGTTGGATAATGAGTCGTTGAGGATTTACAAAGGGAGTTATCTAAGTCTCCTTTGGGAAGGGTGTTATCTGATAAAATTGCTGTTAAAGAAACTTCTTTGTCTGCTGCTAGTTCGTACTTTCCACCTTTAGAAAAAGTAGAAGTGACGCAGGAGGTTAATTCGCGGGAATTTTGGTTAGGGAATAAGCGATTACCTGCAAGGGTTGAGCCAATTTCTTCATCTAGTTTACCAGCTATTTTGATTAAGAAACAGGGGGATTTTCCGGCTTTTTGGCGTGAAGATGTTTCTTTTATTCAAGTGATGGAAGAGTTGTATGAACGGGTGAGAACTAAAAATAAGGAGATTTTTTGAGTTGTTAAGAGGAATTTAATGTTTGGAATTTAGCGATCGCCCATTGGCAACCTGTCGAACATTTACAAAGTGCAGGAATGCTGAGTAATTATCAGAAATTTTGGAGGATTTATCGACATGAAATCAAAATATTTACTAATAAATATGGCAGCTTTATTATTTGTTGGTTGTACTACAAAGGAATCAGCCAATCAACCTTCAGCAAATCCAAATTCTGTTGCTGAATCTGTCTTTACCTCCACAGAATCAGTTGCAGATGTCAAGGCTAATGTTGTCAAGTCTGGAACTTTTGTTTCTGGAGAACATCCTACCTCTGGAACAGTCCGCCTAATTACCAAAAATGGCAAATCAACTTTAGAACTAGACCAATCATTTAAAACTTCAAATATGGGGCCAGATTTAGTAGTTATCTTACATCGTTCTAATAATGTACTTGGTTCTACTAAACCTCCTTCTTATCCGCTTAAAGAAGGAGATTATGTAATTCTAGCTTCCTTGAAAAATTTTAACGGTTCTCAAAGCTACCCCATTCCTGATAGCGTCAATTTAGCAAATTACAAATCGGCGGCGATTTGGTGTCGAAAATTTAATGCAACCTTTGGTACAGCTACTTTAAAATAATTGTAGCTCACAGTTAGTAACCATAATTTAAAAATCTTCTCACTGAGGCAATTTATCATGAGTAATTGGCAAACAATTGGCAATTTTCCGCCCCAAGAACTAACTGAAACTAGATTGCAAGTCCATTATGCAATTCAGTTCATTGCTGTTATAAGTTCTGCCCTAGCAAAGCCATTACCAGACTACAGCCACACTAGTTTGGAATGGAATACAGCGTTAAAAATGTTTACTGGCACATTAATTGAAGTGCAAACGCCGTTTCGAGTGGCACTCGATCCGATCGCTCTAACACTGATAGTCCTAAATCAACAAAATGAGACGATCTTCGCCTTTCCTCTCCATCAAAAAACAATGGCAGAAGGACTAAATTGGCTATCAGAACAGATTTCTAAATTAGGCGCTAATCCAGAAGGAATTTCTTTACCTGACTATCCCCAAGATGATTTTCCCGATTATGCTGTTGCTCATGGTACTGCTTTTGATGCAACTGAGCGATCGGCAAGACAAGAACTAACTAATTATTATGCGAATACCAATGAAATTTTACAAGAACTAATTACAACAAATGGAGAAAGTTCTTCTATCCATACTTGGCCTCATCACTTTGATATGGCGACACTAATCTTGCTTCCTGGTAATAAGAACGGCGAACAGATGAGTATAGGAATTGGTCTGTCACCCGGAGACAAAAACTATGACGAACCTTACTGGTATGTTTCTCCCTATCCTTACCCAGAAACGGAAAATCTTCCGCAGTTAGATAGCAATGGTTTCTGGCACACTCAACACTGGGTAGGAGCAGTTTTGAAGGCTTCTCAATTAGCAGTTCCTTCAACAATTGACAAAGACAAAGTAGCTCAAATTCAAAAGCAACAGGTTGAGACTTTCTTAAATTCGGCTT
Source organism: Floridaenema aerugineum BLCC-F46 (assembly GCF_041929345.1). Lineage (NCBI taxonomy): Bacteria > Bacillati > Cyanobacteriota > Cyanophyceae > Aerosakkonematales > Aerosakkonemataceae > Floridanema > Floridanema aerugineum. Next base: position 4,327 of record NZ_JBHFNQ010000252.1, on the reverse strand, counting down.
TTAAATTATCGAAAGCATTACTAACTACTGAAGGAATGATTCATAAATAATCAATCCGCTCAATTCTTAAAATGGAATCACGAATTACACTCTTTATCAGTAGATTAAGATATGATTTTTCCTGATTATATAGTTTAACTTTAACGCTCATCGACCCAATGTTTTGCCCGTTCCACTGCTGATAACCATTGCTGAAAGTTACTTGTAGCTGATTGAGTATTTTCTGGTTCAAATACCCGATCGATCTGACTAAAACTCACCAATTGTGCATCATCTTGCCAAAAACCACAAGCGATTCCCGCAGCAATAGCAACTCCCCTCACTGTAGTATCTCGCATCACGGGTCGTTCTACAGGAATTCCTAACACATCGGCCTGAAACTGCATCAGAAAATTGTTTTCACAAGCACCTCCGTCTACTTTCAATCGTTCTACTTGTAATACCCCAGAATCGTTAATTGCTTGTACTACTTCTTTAACTTGAAATGCTATAGCTTCCAATACCGAGCGTACTAAATGTTGTCTTTTTACACCACCTGTAATCCCAAAAAAAGCACCTCTAGCATTCATATCCCAATGCGGTGCGCCTAATCCACTTAAAGCAGGGACAAAGTAAACTCCACCATTATCAGATACTTGTTGGGCTAAGATTTCTGTTTGAGCAGCACTATCAATTAATCCTATTCCATCACGTAACCACTGAATACAAGCACCTGTGGTAAACATACTTCCTTCAAGAGCGTAACCTACTTTTGTTGTACCATCCAAATCGTTTTGAGTCCAAGCAATTGTCGCAATTAGTTGTTGTTGGGAATGGATGATATTATTACCTGTATGTGCTACTAGAAAACTTCCGGTTCCGTAAGTGCATTTGACTAAGCCGGGGCGATCGCATCCATGACCAAATAATGATGCTTGCTGATCTCCTAGTATAGCTGTAATTGGAATTTCTGCACCTAATAAATCAGGTTTGGTTGTGCCAAAATATCCTAAACTTGGTTGAATTTTTGGTAATAGATTTGCGGGAATATTAAACAAATCGAGTAATTTCGTATCCCACTCACGAGTAGTAAGATTGTACAACATAGTACGGCTAGCATTGCTGTCATCTGTGGCGTGTACTTTTCCACCTGTTAAGTTCCACAAAATCCAACAATCAATTGTTCCAGCTAAAACATGATCTAAATTTATTGAAGAGGGTTTAACAACTTGTTCTAATAACCAACTTAATTTGCTGGCAGAAAAATAAGCATCTATGATTAATCCGGTGCGGTCAAAAATCTCTTCAGCATAACCTTGTTCTTGCAATTTTTGACAGAGAGATGCAGTACGACGGTCTTGCCAAACTATAGCATTGTGTAAAGGTTGTCCGGTAGTTTTATCCCATAATAAACAAGTTTCTCGCTGTACTGTGAGTCCAATTGCTTTAATATCTAAAGCTTTAATTTTGGCTTGTTGAATGGCTTTTTGCATTACTGTGCAGGTGGCTTGCCAGATTTCTAATGGATCATGTTCTAACCATCCTGGTTGTGGGTAATATTGAGTTAATTCTTGATATGCTTGAGAGATTACGTTACCACTGTTGTCAAACAGAAATGCACGGTTGCCTGTTGTTCCTAAGTCTAATGCTAGAATGTAGCCCGAAGATGATGTCATTGCTTGTTCCTTGATTTAAGCAAGTAGCTATACTTAGTAATGGTGAGAGTTAGGCGATCGCCTTTTGATACAATTCTTTGATATCATTAAACCATTGCTGACGCGAATCATCCCAAGTGTAGAACATATGTCCGCCTCGATAATGTTTTAGTGTTAAATTCGGGCGAATTTCGGGATTTAACTTCATTAAATTTGCTAAATGATTGGAAGCAAAATAAGGTGTAACTAAATCAAAAAATCCGTGATTGATATATACTTGCATATAAGGATTAAGGGTCATCCCCACACGCAAGTCATCTACTGATCCAATAAAACCTTGTTTGAAATCACCTTTAATGTCGAATTTCCAAGCTTTATTTACCTCATAATTTAACAAATGATAAGTTAGGTCAGTTTCTACACCTAAAGTATCTCGTAAATGACTGTTAATTGCTCCGGTAAATAATCGATCGATCCCATCTAAAGTTGGATCGATTCCTTCATAATTTAGCCGTTCTGGGAAAGGATCGATCGCTGTAATTGAAGCATCATATAACCCGACAATTCGCTGTTGCTCACGTAACAATTCACGGGAAAAAACTTCAATATCAACTCTTCCCCCCAATCTTTCAATTAATGACACAGGTAAACCAATTAAACTAGCCATTTTCTCATAAGCAGCCTGACGTTCATCCTCTGTAGCCGCATCACCCATTGCTAATAAAGGAATTAATGTTTGCCGAGAAAACTGTTCGGCAGCAGCTAAATGTGCTGCTAAATTATTAGTTTCTCCTGCCCATTGAGCACGATGATGATGAATACCAGCAGCAGCCAGAGAAGGAAATACTGTTGCCCAAGAAGTGAGGTTATAGTCATTCCCACCCAACAAACTAAATTCTAAAGCTGGAGAAATCAAAATTGCACCAGAAAGACCAACACCATATTCTTGCTGTAATTTTCTAGCTAACTTGGCTACTCGAAATCCTCCATAACTTTCTCCGGCAATGAAAATTGGAGAAAGCCAACGTTTCTTTTGGGACAGAAATCTTTGAATAAATTCTCCTAGTGCTTTTAAGTCTCGTTCCACTTCCCAAAATTCGGTTTCTTGTGGTTTATCAGACTCTTTTGAATTAACTTTTTCATCAGATTTATTTTGTGCTTCTTTATCTGATGGTAAACTGCGACTAAAACCTGTTCCAATCGGGTCAATAAATACTAAATCGGTAAAAGAAAGCCAACTTTCTAAATTATCTACTACTTGAACTGGTGGTTTTGGTAGACTACCCCGTTCTCCGAAATTAATTCGTTTTGGTCCTAATGCGCCTATATGCAAATAGGCGGAAGCTGCGCCTGGGCCACCATTGAAGACGAAGGTTAGTGGTCTCATGTTTGCCTGTTGATTTTGGGCAATGTAGGCAACATGAAACATGGAAGCAATGGGTTTTTCTTGTTCAAACAAGGTTTGCCATTCGGCTCTTGCTGTATAGCGTATTTCTTGTTCTGGTAATGATAGAGTATGTTCGGTAGTGCTTGGTTTGCGGGTGATAGTTTCGTTGGGTGTGTCTGGCATTTTAGTAGTTTAATGATTAATGTTATTTTAGGCGCATTGGTTGGACAATAAATATTGAGTTTATTGACGACGAAACACAAATTAAGTTACCTGTTTTCACCAGAGGAGCGGCAAGGCACAAAGATGCTTGAGGTAGATGGCGATCGCCCTATTGATGAGAGCGATCTTGAGGTACAGTATGTGTTGCCAATTGATGGCGATCGTCCAGTCGTTTCTGATGACGTTCCCATCCGCGACACTATCAAAGACGATGGCACTCGTCCCATTGCAGCTAGTTCATTAGAGGCGGACAAAACTCTAGGAATTGACGGCGATCGCCCCATTACTCCTAGCAATTTGAATGTGAAAGAAGTTGTCTATGAGGATGGCAGACGACCGATTGAAAGGGATCGAGTTCAAGCTCGCAAAACTCTGCCCGTCGATGGGGAGCGTCCGATCGCTTCCGAGAATCCCGAATCCCCGGATATGATTCCAGACTACATTGACTAGGGCTGCATCAATTCCTACCTACCATTCGTGACAGGTTAAGAAAATGAAGCGAATGTCAATGAGAGAATATACTCAAAAATTAATCAAAAATCATTTCCCGAATCGCTCGCTGGTCGGGGAGAGGGAAAATGCAATTAGAAATTGCATTTTCCCTCTCTAAATGATTATGATTAATTCATAGAGCGAACTGAGCTAAAACAAGAAATAAGAAAGAATCATTAGTTGCAGAAATAGTCAGATACAAGTGAGTTTAGGAAAAGCGAGTAATTTCAAGAAAAACTAAATAAGTTTGGTGTCAACTGAGTAAATCAAATCAATAAAACCATCTAGCAAGAGTAAGGTTTTGGCGGAGGCTAAGGATAGTAAACTTTCTTCAAATTTCGTTTCTGATGCCAAGGGATTATCATGAAACCAAACTTCGATAGGTAAGCGAGTTATCAAATCAACTACAACACAAATTTTTCCAGCTAATTTTCCCGGTTTTACATCTTCTATAGGACTTACGCATTGACAAATGAACTCTATTGTGAATATCTGGAGTAGAGGTGAATTCAGTTCCCAAAAGCAGCAGAGTTGGGTAAAATTGCTTAAGCTATCAGGGGAGAAAAAAGATTAGAACCAGAACTAAGGCATC
>NZ_JBHFNQ010000251.1:0-40599 GCF_041929345.1 Floridaenema aerugineum BLCC-F46 | reverse complement strand
CAACGAAACGATATGAACAATACATTTATGAACGAGTAATAAATTCTAACTGCGAACAGGTTGGTCGAACAGAGCAATTGAGTACAGAATCAGTGGAAAGTATATTTAAATCGGTAAGTAATCAATGGGAAAAAAAAGAGTTGTTCTCTCAATTCAAACGGGAAAGATTTCTTCGTCTATTTTATTGCGAAAGTTAGGGAACTATAGTCGAAAAAATCGTTTATATCAAGCTTTTCAAGAACTGGGACGGGTAGTGAGAACGGTGTTTTTGTTGCAGTATATTTCGGATATGCAACTACGACAACAGATTACGGCAGTTACGAATAAGGTGGAAGCTTATCACGGTTTTGCAAAATGGTTTTTCTTTGGGGGTGAGGGGGTAATTGCTAATAATGACCCAACTGAACAGGAGAAGATTATCAAGTACAACGATTTGATTGCAAATGCGGTGGTGTTTCACAACACGGTTGATTTAACTGAGGTGTTGCGCCAACTTCAACGTGAGGGTTATTTGCTGATGCGTTCTGATGTGGCGGCTTTAAGTCCTTATTTGACCAGTCAAATCAAGCGTTTTGGGGATTACCTGATTGATTTAGACGTGGTGCCGCAGGCGTTGGATGAGGAGATGGTGTTGACGTTTTCAGCCCCATAATCCTATCTCTGCGAGGAGTTTCTTTACATTTCTTTACGTCGTGTCCTATTGAGAGGGTCGAGGGGAACATTACTATTCCACCCCTCCCGTCCGAAACCGTGCTTGCCAGTTTCCCGGCACACGGCTACTCAATGTGTTTCCATTTTGTCAATATGGGACTTCAAGCTGCCATCATTGGCAGTTTTATCATCGTGGCAATGACGATGTAATAATTGGAGATTTTGCCATTCCTTCTTACCTCCACAGGAAATGGGTTTAATATGGTCAATTTCCAATAAATCGCCTTCTTGAAAATGCAAATTACACCAAGCACATTTCCCCTGTTGTTGTTTGAGAAGCTTCGCTTTCGTAGTAGGCATCTCAGGGTGTTTGCTTAGTCTTAAACTCCAGTAAATTAAGTCACCATCAAAAGGACTTTTATCACCGCGAACTTTTACATAATCGTTCACACTGGAGTGAAATTCGATATGTGTTAGTAACCGGAAAGGATTACTTTCTGACCTAGTGGTGAATACCCAATGGTTATCGCCTATGGTGTGCCAGTATTTTTGATGACCTAAATTAATGCTCCCAGTCTGTCTTTTAGCCCATCTTCTCAACCGAAGATAAGTAATCCTATCTAAGTGGGAGAAGTCCCCAGTGGTTCCGGCATCTGAGACTCTATAATATGAAGCCCATCCCCTGATAATAGGGTTGAGGTCTTTAATTAGTTCTGCTTGAGAACGTGACCTGTTTTTTGTGATGATGCTTTTCATATTCTGTTTATGAGCCTCAATTGCCTTCTTAGAGGGGGTAATGAGGGTGATGAAACCAAGTTTTTTACCTTGACTATTTTTATTGTCTCGGTATTTTCCCACCTTTATCTGTTGAATATGATGTCCCAAAAAATCAAATCCTGGTTGACCATCTTCACTTAAATGGGGGTATAGCGTATGTGCTATTCGCGTCTTTTCTGGTTTCAATTCTAAGCCAATACCTTTGAGCCAATCTTTGATTAATTCCTCACACCTCTTAATGACCGCTAAGGATTCATTTAACACCACAAAATCGTCGGCGTACCTAATACAGGTTACGCCAGATATTTCGCAGCCAAATTTGCTTTTAGCCCCTCTAATTTTCCCGGCTGAATTGACCGGAAATTCTTGGTTGAGTAGGCTTTCTAATCCATGTAAGGCGATGGATGCCAATAAGGGCGAAATTACACCGCCTTGTGGTGTTCCTGCCTTAGTAGCTGCAAATTTTCCGGAATCTATTACTCCCGATTTGAGCCAAGCTTTGATTTGTTGCCTGACTGAACCGTTCATATTTAATTTCCGAAGTAATGCTTCCTGATCTATTCGGTCAAAACATTGTGAGATATCTGCATCTAAAACAAATTTAGATTTAGATACTATGCAGTTTTTGATGTGTTTGATGGCATCATGGTATGACCTACCGGGTCGAAAACCGTAGCTTGATGGCTCAAAACGAGCCTCCCATTCCGGTTCAAGGGTAGCTTTCACTACTGCTTGTAAGGCACGGTCAAAAATAGTGGGTATCGAGAGCGGTCTAAATTCGGTTTTCCCTGGTTTTGGTATCCATATCCTCCTTTCGGTTATTTCCGAACCAAGGTGTGTCCGAAACACCAGCTTATTTCCCTTGGTGAGATTTGACGATGGCTCAACGACACTTCGTTTACTCTCCCCATAAACTCTTGCTTGCAGTTGGTGCTTTCAGCAATTACCACCATTAACCGCTTTCATCCCCGCTTTACAGATTTGATAGTCAGTCTTCTCCGTAGGGGCTACCATTATTGGTAGTTTATGTGCTTTCAACCCCGCACCAGGGCAGTAAGAATTGATTCTTTGAGAACCTCACTTACATGGATATCAAGTTGTCATTAGTAGAGGATTAAAGTGCGGACTCAACCAAGAGAGGTTACTCTACTAAAGCCTGGAATCCCCCCATGAAATGGGTTTCTCCAGAACGAATCGCACTTGCGCGTATCTCGGCTTTACCCCTAAAAGGGTTTAATCCTCTGATTTATCAGTCAAGTTGAGCATTTAAAAACCTGCGCGAGTGCAGTGATGCGTAGCATTATCGCCTAGAGGGAAAAGATGGGGATGTGCGATCGCATTTAAGAAAAGGTGGAGGTCTGCGATATGCCTCCGGCAGGCTACGCCAACGCATAAAAGCAGAAAATTAGAGTGCGATCGCTTTTGGGGAAAAGATGAGTATACGATCGCTTTTTCCAGAAAAGATGGGAGTGTGCGATCGCTTATCAAGTAAAATTCACAGGTGTAGTTTCTATGTTGTTTTCTTTGTATTTTACTGATTACCACTTGCAAAGCAGCCTACTTAGGGCTTGCTGAATAAAAGTAAAAAGTAAGATAGGCAATGGTGAAAGCGCCTTTTTTGCATATACAAGTGCAAGTTTTTCAGACCTTTTGGCGCAAAATTCAATACTCCTTTCGAGGAAATTGTAGGGACACGGCATGAAAGAGATAACGTAAGAGTAGCAAATATTAATGATGCCGTGTCCCTACCCCCACCAATAGACTTATTCAGCAAGCCCTACTTAGCGCCATCAATTCCGCCGCCAAATTTTGATAGTCTTGTCCGCACTGCCACTAGCAAGGGTTTGTCCATCTGGGCTAAACACAACAGATGTAACATTAGAATGTCCAGAAACTTGTTCTCTTTTTTGTTTCTTCTGCACCGACCATAGCTTAATCTGCCCAGTTTCGCTACCATTAGTAATAATGGTTTTTCTGTCGGGACTCAGAGCAATGTCTTGTAGCCAAATCAAAAAGGAAATTAAGTTCAACCAAAAATTCATAGGTTGGCCCTTCTGATGTACTTCTATGATTCTCTACGCTCCAAGCTTTCTCATCCCAAAATACATAGCTAGCATATTTTTCCAATGATTCTACATAATTGTTAAAAGCTTGTTGCCCATCCGCATTTTCAGCGTAATATTTAGCTCTCTCCCAAAATCTTTAGAGAGACATTCCAAGGTCAAAAATATGCAAAGATAGCACAAGAGCGTAATTGTAGTGAAGGTTATGTTAGAAGTAATGCTTCTGAACTATGGAAAATACTTTCTGAAGCGTTAGGAGAAGAAGTTAGTAAGACAAATGTTCAATTAATATTAGAAAGAGCAAAATTTTATAACTCTTCATCAGCGATTGGTAAATCAGCTATTGGTAGAGATTATGTAACAGTTAATAACGTCAATATTTGTCCGCAAAATTCTCAACCTTCACAAGCTACTCCACAAACCGAACAAACCCCAAAACCACACATCGACTTAGGCGACGCGCCGGAAATTTTCAGTTTTTTCGATCGCACCCCGCAACTAACCACCCTAGAAACCTGGATCTTACAACAAAACACACGCCTAATCGCAATTTTAGGAATTAGTGGAATTGGCAAAACCACCCTTTCACTACAACTAATCGAACAAATCAAACACAACTTTAATTACATCATTTATCGCAGTCTTCGCTTTTCCCCAACCCTAGAAACAACCCTCACCAACCTACTACAAATCTTCGCGCCAAAAACAGAAACACCCCAAAATATTGAAACCCAACTTTCCCAACTTCTCAACTACCTCCGCCAGCATCGTTGTTTAATTATCCTTGATGATGTACATACCCTTTTTAGCAGCAAACAACTTGCCGGACAATATCAAACTGGTTATGAAAATTATCACTTATTTTTTCAATTAATTACCCAAGTTAATCATCAGAGTTGTTTGATAGTAAATACTTGGGAAAAACCTAGAGAAGTTGTCCAATTAAAAAAAGAAAATAATGCCATACATTGCTTATTGTTAGAAGGTTTAGGAGAAGCAGCTAAAGAAATTCTTAGAGAACAAGACTTATTAGATGAAGACTGTTGGCAAACTTTGATTGAACAATATCAAGGTAATCCCCTTTGGTTAGAATTGACTGCTAACCTAATTAAAGAATTATTTGCCGGAAGAGTCTCTGAGTTTTTGCAATGTGATACACTGATTTTAAGCGAATCTTTGCAAGCACAACTAGACCAACAATTTCAGCGTTTAACATCACAATAAATTGCTGTAATGATTCAGCTAGCTAACGAAAATGAACCTGTTTCTTTAGCACATCTCATCAAAAATATAAACTTACCAACTTCAGAATTATTAAATGCAATACAATCACTGGGAATGCGTTTGTTATTGGATGTGAAAGAATGCGATCGGACAAGATTTTTTAATTTAAATCCGGTGTTGAAACAGTATGTTAAAAATCGATATACTGAAAGCAACAATGGGAGATAGGTATACTAGAGTAAAATTAGATTAAATTGGCTCGATATTTAACAATACTATCACCAATGTATGAAAGCAATTGAAACTACAGCCACAATTAATGAAAATGGGGAACTTACACTAGATAAATCCCTAGAAGTCACCAAACCCCAGCGCGTTCGTGTTATTGTTTTACTTTCCGAAGAAGACGAAATCGAGCCAGATGAAACACCAACAGAAATAGTTAGGGCTTGCTGAAAAAGTCTGTTGGTGAGGGTAGGGACACGGCATCATTAATATTTGCAACTCCTGCGTTATCTTTTGAATGCCGTGTCCCTACTTTAGGTAAATCACCCTACCAGCTAGATAGAAGCGGGTTAGAAGCTATTTAATGCTTAGGTCAGATTTAGGTCAGTTTTTTATGTCAGATAACTTGATTAACCAGTTTTTAATACAAAATGTAAAGTAAGGCAAAAGCCTGAAACCCTTACTGTATCTTAATTCTTAAAAAGCCCGTGACGAGGATTGAACTCGTGACCTCACCCTTACCAAGGGTGTGCTCTACCACTGAGCTACACGGGCATCGTGGAAGGTGGGCCGGGCTGGATTTGAACCAGCGTAGGCATAGCCAGCGGATTTACAGTCCGCCCCCATTAACCACTCGGGCACCGACCCGTTTGATCCACGATTACTAATAGTAGCACTCAATTTTTGGGTTGACAAGGGGTTTGCAGAAAATTTTTTTGTATTGATTTCCTGACAAAGAAGAGTCTGCTTTAAAGGCGTGACAGCTTACTTTTACCGACACTGACTCTGGGAGGAATGTCACTTTCATCATAGATTTCTCCGACCAACTCTTCGAGAATATCTTCCAAGGTGATTAAACCGACTGTTCCCCCGTATTCATCGACTACAATAGCCAAATGTAACCGTGACTGTAGCATCTCTTTGAGTAAACTGGGTACTCGCTTAGTTTCTGGAACATAGAAAGGAGAGTCCATTGCTTCTGTTACCAATGCTTTAGAACAATCCTCTTTTTGACAATTGTTGAGATGTTGCAATGCCCGTTTCAAGTGAACTACTCCCACAATTTCATCTTTGGAATCTTCCTGTACCGGAATCCGGGAATAACCTGTTTCTAAACAAAGATTCACCAAATCTTCTAAAGTTGCTTCGTGGGAAATTGTTCTCATCTCAATTCTAGGTTTAACTACATCACGGGCGCTGAGATTATCTAGTGTTAAAGCTTTACTCAATAACTGATGCTTATCTAAATCCAAGTAACCTTTACCACCCAATACTTCAATCATCAGTTGGAGATCTCTTAAAGATTCTCCTTCGGGAACATTACCTCTCTCAAACAAACGGATTACACTTTGGGCGATGTTTTGAAAGAGATAAATTACTGGGGATAAGGGAATTGAAAGCCAGTAAACGGGACGCACTGCTAACCTAAAAATTGGCATAACATGAGTAATTGCCAAAGATTTAGGCGTTACTTCCCCAAAAATTAGCACCAGAAAGGTAACAACTGCTGTGGCAACTCCTATCCCTGCATTACCTAACCAAAGGGCAAATAGGTTACTTGTCAGAATAGCGGAAAAATTATTTACCAAGTTGTTACCGATTAAAAGAGTGGTGATAAACTTGGCGCGGTTTTCCAGTACTAAGGTAAAAATCTTTCGGGGATCTCCTTGTTCCTTAATTAAGGCGCGGAGTTTAAAATTGTCTAGTCCGGTAATTGCGGTTTCTGAACCGGAAAAAAATGCTGATAATAACAGCATGATTACCAAGGCTGAAATATCAAGCCAAATATTCCCCAAAAGCGGGCCACTTTCTGTGGTAGTTAGTAAGTAGGACTGATTTGATAAGAAAATCACTGGTTGCTAAGGAAGGAAGAAGGCATTTACTCTATCCTGGAAATAAATTTTTTCTTGTCTTTTCCCAATCGTATTTTTCTGATGACTTAACTCTTTGCAGGAGTAAGGGTTTGATTTTCTTTTCTACCTCACGGAGGGCGAAAGGAAGTACGGGGGAATTAGCAGGATGGAGTAAAGGGTGAAAAGGCAAAAGAAAAGCAAAGCTTTCTTTCACCTTTTATTTTTACCTTTTTACTCTAAATTAGCTCACCTGTTTCTTGTAGTGAGTGGAGACGATGATAAATTCCTTCTCGGTGCAATAGTTCGCTGTGTGTACCAACTTCGACTATTTGACCTTGGTCTAACACAATGATTTTATCTGCTTCCCGAATGGTGCTGAGTCGGTGGGCAATAATGATTGTGGTACGAGTGCCTAAGATACTTCGCATTGCTAGCTGGATCGATCGCTCAGACTCATAATCCAAACTAGAGGTTGCTTCATCAAAGATTAGCACATCGGGATTGACTAACAGCGCCCTGGCAATTCCTAAGCGCTGTCGCTGTCCACCAGAAAGTCTTACGCCTCGTTCCCCGACAACTGTATAGTAACCTTGGGGCATTTCCCGAATTACTTCATCTACTCTGGCGATGCGACAAGCTTCTTCTACTTCGGCAAATGTGGCGTTGGGATTGCCATATTTCAGGTTATCGAGGATTGTACCGTTAAAGATGTCTACTTCTTGGTGGACGATCGCTAATCTGCGTCGGTAAGCTGTAACATCAAGGTTGCGAATGTCTTCTCCGTCGATTAAAATCCGCCCTTGGGTTGGTTCAAAGTACCGAAACAATAGCTTCACTAAAGTCGATTTTCCTGAACCAGAACGCCCGACTAAAGCTACAGTTTGATAGGGTTCAATGAGTAGGTTAATGTTTTTTAGGACTAAGCGATCGCTAACATAGCCAAAACTCATTTTGCCGAACTCTATTTTACCTGTAAACTGATAGCTAGTACTCGGAAGCAAACCATTTCCTGATGAGATTAAATCAATGGCATCTTCGCCAGATGGTTTCTGAATAAATTCATGAAATCTCAGCATCGAAGCATAGCGCCGTGCAAATACTTCTGCTAATTGACTAATCGGTTCTAACTCGGCATAAGCCATGCTAGAAATAGTTAAAGTTGTGACAAAATGCCCTAAAGAAATTTTTCCCTCAGCTGTAGCAGCTAGGGTCAAACCTAACACCATGAACACGAAGAATTGAATCACAGTCCTTTGCCAAGTATTTAACTTGACGTAACTTTTGTGAATTCGGTAATCAACTACTTTCAATTCTCGATCGAGGCGTTCATTTTGTCGGTTGAATTCTCTTGGTTCGGTAGCAAACGCTTTGACTGTCTTGATATTGGTGATAATTTCCGAAGTGCGGCTTTCAGTATTTTCCATATACTTATCTAGCCGTTCTTCTTTTTTCATTATCTCTTGCAAATTTTTCATGCTAAATCCCAGAATTAGCAGAAAAGACAGCAAAAACAGAATAGCAATTCGCCACTCTATCAAACAAATAATCACAAAAATTCCCAAAACTCTGGCAAGTTTGGGAATTAATTGTCCAGCGACTTCTGGGTAAGTCCATGTATGATTAGAAATGCCTCTGGCGACTCTTCCGGCAATGCGACCTGGGTTGTTTTCATCATAAAATTCTAAGGGTAAAGTGAGGATTTTTTCTAAGGCTTTTCGGAAATTATCTCGCCGAGAACGGAGGGCGATTTCCCAATGAAACCAAGAACTAATCCAAGGTTGAATGGGTGCTCTGACTACCGTGACAAAAAAGATGATTGCTAACAACACACTTAGGGATAAAATCTTACTTGCAGGTATCCCGGTCAGTGTGGCTACTGCTGCGATCGCTGTTTGCAATGGGCCATCTAAACTCTGTCCAGATAGCACGTTTAAAATTTGCCCAATGGTATAAGGAACCATTAGGTCAAGGATCTCAAACACACTCGTAGCGGTAATGCTCAAAAGTGCGATCGTCCGATAAGGACGAAAATATCCGACGACATCTGCAAATTTTGCCATGTCTTGGCTTGGGAACGACAACCACACCCAGTCTTCCATAAAATCTAACTGGGCTTTTTGTATTATAGTTGTAATATAAAACTTTAGCGGTGCTAAAATCTAAAATCTCATGGCTACACCAAAATCCCCCACCCCAGAAAAATACGCCCGACTCAAAGAGGAGATCAAAGCGCCTTATCGTGGATTAAGACAGTTTATTTATATAGCTTTTGGCGCTTCAGGACTTATTGGCGCTGTAGTGTTTTTATCCCAACTAGCCGCAGGTCGAGAAGTTGACACAGCCCTGCCTAATTTTGCCCTGCAACTGGGTATATTAGCTTTAATGGTGTGGCTGTTCCGCTTAGAAGCACGAGCCGCCAAAAAATCCCAGGCGAAAAAAGCCAAGCGTGATTTGTGATTTAAATCAACGCCGGAATTCTTAAAAAAGTCTAAAGATTTTTAGAAATTTCGCTTAGGTAACGTATAGGCAAAATAAATTTACAGAAAGCAACAATTCAAGAAAATTAGTAAGAAATATAAAAAAAACATTAACAATTTTAGTATTTCGCGATATTGCTGTCACAATAATGGTGTCTGAAACGGGGTCAGCCTATATAAAGACCCTGACTATAAAATCCCGCCTGGACATAAATACCGGGTTTTTCAATGGGGTCAGCTAATATAAAGACCCCGCATAAAAAAACTGACAGCTTTTTAAAGTCAGATTAAAGCACCAGCCGCAGAACTTAACTGAGGCTGGTGCTTGATTTTGAGTCGGTTGTAAACACTGAGCGTGTTTCCCGCTGGGAAAGAAACACACTCAGTGTTTACAACGAACGGATTATTGTCCGCCAGCTTCTGATGGGGTGTTGGAGGAAATGGTGACTACGTAAGGAGAAGCGATCGCTTCTGCACGTCCCGAATTTACCATTGCCTGATAGACAAAAGCAGCAAGATCGGCTCTAGTGACAACTTGGTTGGGATTTAACTGACTTTGCTCTGGGTAGTTTACCACTAACTTTTGGTTAGTGGCAGCGGCGACAGCTGGGGCGGCGTAACTGGGAATTTGAGCCGCATCTTTATAAAAAGACAGCACAGTAGGATTAGCATTAGGCAGTTTTAAACCAGTTGCTAAAGCCACTAATGCTTGGACTCTAGTAATAGGTTGCAGAGGTCGGAAATTGCTCCCTTCCCCAGATAAATAACCACCTCGGTAAGCAGCTTGAATGGCAGGAAAAGCCCAAAAATTACTTCTCACATCGGCAAAATTCATGCTGGGGCGCTGTGGTGCGGGGGCAAAAGCTTTTTGAATAATGACAGCAAATTGGGCGCGGTTGACTGGTTCGCTGGGACGAAATGTACCATCTTCATAACCAGTTAAGATACCTTTAGCGGCGAGGGCTTCAATATAAGGTTTTGCCCAGTGTCCTTCAATATCTGCAAAAGCGGCATGATTTCCCCCAGTGGGCGGTTTTACCGTTGCGGCGACGAAATTGACTCGCCCGGAAATGCGACTGCGGTTAATATCGTTACCGATCGCCAAAATAGTAACTGTAGAAGTAGCATTTTGCAGGTCTACATTGGCATTATTGCGGATAATATTATTTCCAGGTTCAGTGTCAGTTCCCAAATCAGGTTGAGCATTAATCGTGACAACAATACCAGCACGGGAATTATTTTGAATTAAATTATTCCGCAACACCGGACGGGCGGAATCATTAATATAAACCCCATCAGTGTTTTGCAGAATCCGATTTTCTGCAATTAACGGAGAAGATGTACCCCCAATAGCAATACCAAAACCCGTACTTTGAAACTGATTCCGCAAAATTTGCCCTTTAGCAGCACGCGCCACAGAAATTCCATTGCCATCATTGCGGGTAAACAGGTTATTTTCTATTTTGGGATTCGCTTCCCCAGTAATAAATATTCCTTCCCGCTTGCTATCACTAAAAGTGTTATTGGCAATAGTCGGATTGCCCGATTCTACCCAAACACCTGTACCTCGTTTGAGCGGGTTAGTCACACTCACCCCGCGAATTTCGGATTCACTTTCCGCTACAATTGTGACGTTTTGACCTGCAAAAGTCGGGCTAAGATATTTACCACCACCGAGAATCACAATACTCTGACCTCTAGTGGAATCATTCCCCCGTAAAATTACGCCCCGTTTAACGGTTAAGGGGAAAACTTCGCCAGTTTGTGCGGTGTAAGAACCTGGTGCTAGCTGAATTACTGTTCCCGGTTGCGCTTGTTGGAGCGCGAATGTAATAGTGCGATAAGGTGCAGCTTGATTACCAGCACCCGCACTATCATTGCCTGTTTGGGGATTAACGTAAATAATATTGGCAGCTGTAGGTGCAGGCGATTGATTTGTTTGTTGGGAGATTAACTGAGAGTTTGCCCAAGCAGGAAGTAAAATTAATCCACTAGAAGCAGAAAGCAAGAATGCTGCTAATCCAGCTTTTAGTGTTTTAGCAGGTTGAATGGATTTAGGAGAATTCTGGTTCAAAATAGTCACCTGATAAATATGAGTTGCCAAGTGTTTACCCATTTTCGGGTATTTTGAGTGCTATATTTTTATACTTGGTACAGATGAAAGTCATCTATGAGGTTTTTAGCTGTTGATTTACCACATTCAACACTCGATATGCAAGAGCTATAGGTAGTAAAGTTAGTAATTGTAATTTGGTTTTCCCACGAAAAAAACTGCCGCCTTGGAAGCAGCAGTCCTGAGAATTGAGAAAGTAATTGCACCGAAAGCGATCGATTTAATAAGCTAATGTTTCTAAAGTTTCGCGTAGATAACGACGCACTCGATAATCAAGGCTGGTATCATCTCGATCGAGTTGTTGTTCATATTGCCAGCGCTCAAAACCGGAACAGGAAGCGATCGCTTCTTTGAGGTTATCCCAGATTTGAGCATCGTTAATATCTTGAATGTTGGAAGAGGTAGGTTGTTTAGCCATAACTATCACAAAGAGCAATAACAGATTAGGTGGATCAAGTAGACTTAGTATCTTCTATTGTGAATGAATTTGAATTTTAGCTTGGTGTTTTTGGCGACAATTTTCTGGGTAAAATTCTATCTACTTGAAAACCTGCGATCGTAAAATCGGCAGAAATTTTTTCCACTGGATAAGGTTCTGTAGTCGCAAAAGCTGATTCTTTGGTAAGTAAAACACCCAAAACACTCAAAGGAATCTGAAAAAACAGATTAGATAACATAAAAGCTACTCCAGCAACTAACAACCCAGCAATTCGCCTGGATGGTGCTAAACTTGAGATTCCCAATGCCAGAGGAGCGATTCTATAAATTTGCCACAGCACCAAAAGTAAAAACAATGGTGCTGCTATTGCTCCTACCCTTTCTAAAGGACGTTTGAATAAACTCAAAATCTTTCTTTGTTCAACAGTTAGTACTTCTGGTTTGAGAGCTACTACCAAGATGCAGAAAATATTAAAGGGTTTTACCAACTGCATCCACAAAACTGGAACAATACCAATTACTGCAATTAAACTAAATTCTAACCAGGCTGGCAATAAGGGATTAGCGATCGCCAACGAAAGCAGCACTATTCCTAACCAAATCGGGAAAGCGGCTATTCCAGCTAAATGAATCCAGAGGAAAGGCTCAGACCAAAAAGAAGGGATCATAAAGTAATGAGTTTTAAGTGATGAGTTTTAAGTTAGTAACTTAACTCAAAACTCAAAACTCAAAACTCAAAACTATCTAAAACTTTACATTTTGACCTAACTGCCAGTCAAAGTCCGGCGTTTTGTCACCATGCGGTAAGCTTCGATAATATCGCCTTCTTGCCAGTCGTTGAACTTATCGATGCCGACACCGCATTCAAATCCGGCATTTACTTCTTTAGCATCTTCCTTCATCCGTTTCAAGGAATCCATTGAGCCTTCGTAAATCACTTGATTATTGCGGCGTACCCGCACTTTACAGTTACGGATCACCTTGCCAGATTGAATATAACAACCAGCAACCGCGCCTCGACCCACAGGGAAGACAGCCCGGACTTCCACCTGACCAAGGGGTTCTTCTACCAATTCTGGTTCCAGCAAGCCTTCCATCGCCCCTTGGATGTCTTCCAAGAGTTTATAAATGATGTTGTACTCGCGGACATCGATACCTGCTTGGTCTGCGGCTTGACGTGCGCCACTAGCCAGGGTAGTGTTGAAGCCAATAATTACAGCGTTACTTGCTGCGGCTAGGTCAACGTCTGTCTGCGTAACTTCCCCTGGTGCAGCTAACAAGATCCGAATTTGCACCTGATTTTGGGGCAGTTGTTGTAATGAGCCGATAATCGCTTCTAGAGAACCTTGAACGTCTGCTTTCAAGATCAAGTTTAGTTCTTTGAGTTCTCCTTCTTGAGCTTGTGCCGAGAGGGTAGTTAGAGTCACACCGCGCATCAAGCGAGATTGCCGTTGTTGTTCGGCGCGTGCTTCGGCAGTTACTCTAGCTTTCTTCTCATCTTGGTAGACTTCAAACTCATCGCCTGCTGCCGGAACATCGCCCAAACCTAAGACTTCTACGGCAAAAGAAGGTGTTGCGGCATCGACTCGCTGACCGCGATCGTCAATCATCGCCCGGACTTTACCAAATGCCGATCCGGCTACGAGGATATCACCGACCTGCAAAGTACCATTTTGAACTAACAGGGTAGCAACTGGCCCTCTAGATTTGTCTAGGTTAGCTTCAATTACAGTACCTTTAGCTGACCGATTCGGGTTAGCCAAGAGGTTTTCATCTACTTCAGCGATCAGCAGAATCATTTCCAGAAGTGTATCCAAATTTTGTTTTTGGATGGCACTCACTGGCACCATAATGGTTTCGCCGCCCCATTCTTCTGGTACTAGACCAAATTCGGTTAATTCTTGCTTAACGCGATCGGGCTGTGCTTCTGGCTTATCAATTTTATTAATCGCCACTAAAATTGGCACTTCCGCCGCTTTAGCGTGACTGATAGCTTCCTCTGTCTGAGGTTGTACCCCATCATCAGCAGCGACCACTAACACGGCAATATCCGTCACCCTAGCTCCCCTTGCCCGCATTGCAGTAAAGGCTTCGTGACCCGGAGTATCCAGAAATACCACCTGTTGAGTTTCGCCGTTATGCTGAACATCTACGTGGTAAGCACCAATATGCTGGGTAATTCCACCTGCTTCTCCCTGAGCCACTTTGCTAGCTCGGATTGCATCCAACAAGCTGGTTTTACCGTGATCGACGTGACCCATGATGGTAACAACTGGAGGACGACGCTCTAAGTATTCCCGATCTTCAGCATCAATCATCTCGCTACCTTTAGTAGCTTTCGATTGCGGCTGAGCAGTTTCTACTTTTACGCCTAGTTCGTCTGCCACCATTTTTATAGTAGCCTGATCCAAGTTTTGGGTCACGCTAACGGGAATTCCCTTCATGAATAACCGTCTGATGATTTCCGTTTCCGCTATTCCCAAAGCTGCAGCTAGTTCCTGCACGCTCATATTGCCCGTTAACACTAGCTCTTGCGGACGTTCTGGTGCTACTTCTTCGCGATTGCGCCTGTTGTTCGCTGCCCGATTAGCACTTCCTCCATCTCGTGAAGGTTTAGTTCTGGCTGTTGGTAAAGTAGCAACAGGTGTGGGTTGAGATGGTTTGGTAGCTTTTGGCTTCGGTGGACGAGCTACAGACAAACTGACTTGAATAGCCGGAGCTAAAGCGTCGAGTTCGGGATCGTCAAAATCGATCTCGTCTTCATCAATGATTTGCTTGCTGCGTTTACCCTTACCAGCCAGCTTCGCCGCCTTTTGCGGTTGTTCCTCTTCTTCTTCTTCCCATTTCCTTTTCTTGGTGGGCGCTGTCCTTGGCGGAATCGCCACAGGTCGCTTCAGTTCTTTGTCTGCCTTGCGTTGTTTGCCTTCTCTTTCGTCATCTATGATTACTGGTTCTACATCTTCCTCACCGACAGTTCTATCAGTAGGTTTCAACGCTGCGGGGGCGTTTGGTCTGACTGGCGGTTTGGGGCGTACCAGGTCTGGTATTGCTGGTACTGGTGCGGCAACTGCGGCGGGTCGATTTGGTTTCTCACCTGTTGGGGCAACTCTTTCCGGTCTTTCTTGCCGATCCTTTGGTTGTCCTACAGGTTTGAGTTTTTTCCGGGGTTGCTCGCTCTTGGGTTGCTCTGGTTTTGGCTGCTCAACTGCCTGTGCTGGTTGCGGTTGTTGCGGTTGAGGTCGTGGTGTTGGCAGTGACGTGTTAGGGCTGGCTGCACTTGGTCTTGACGGTGGTTCAACCAGCTTGGGTTTTGGTGCTACCGGAGCAGTGGGTGGATTGTGTAATTTTGCTTTCCCATCCGATTTCCCATCCGATGTATCCCTGTCCCTATCTGCTTGCTTAGCGATCGTCTCCGGTTGAGGATTGGGGCGCACTGGTTTGTTCGGCGCTGTCTGTTTTACGGATGACTGCGTTGGCTGATTGTTAACTGGCGCTCTGGGGGGAATCGCAACTGTTGGCCCCTGTGGCTTACCTGGGTTGTTGGAGATCTCCTGATGCTGGCGAATTCCTAAAATCTGTTGTTTCTTAGGAGGATTGGGTTTAGCTCCCGATCCGGGCGCATTAGCGCTCGCTTGTGAGTTGTGGTTATTTCTAGAACCTGATGTTGAGACGCGATTCATTACCTCTTTAGTTGGAGAAGAATGCTGAGCGGTGTATTTTTCCGCAGCCGTGCGAATGCGTTCTGCATCCGCGTCTGGAATGGTGCTGCTATGGCTTTTTACCGGAATTCGCAGCTGGTCGCAAATAGCAAGGATATCCTTATTTTCCAAATTCAATTCCCGTGATAACTCGTAAATTCTGACTTTGCCGTTGTTCATCCACGCTTTCCCCTTGAATCCTACCAGTGGTTACTCTTCGTAAGAGCCACTGTTGCTTGATAGTTGTTTACATCATTGGAACGCTGCCTCCTTTGGCGGAGTTCAAACAGTGTTGGTGTTGTCAAGGAAAAACCTATGAAAGCTTTTTACTTGACTGGGGCCTCTGAAATAAGTTAATAAATTCAGATCCCACTTCTAAAGTAGTTGTTTTTGCCTGCGTCCGTCAAATAGTCGGATTGCTCCCAGGCGATTGGCTTTCCGCTTCACACCCACTCTTCTAATGTTGCACCAAATTTTTCTTAAATGTGCTTGTTATCGCTAATTATTTAACTCCATCTTGTTGTTTGATTATAACTTCTACTATTCTGGCACCCAATAGCATGGCATGAAACAACGGATTTTTTGAGGGAAAGGGGAACAGGAGGTGGAGAATTGCTGAAGTAGGTAAAGTATTTCCCCCCATCTCCCCACAGCTTGTTCCCTGCTAGTAGGATTCTCTTTCAGGCTGATGGGATAAACGTTGCCATAAAGCTTGATATAGCTCTGGGGGTACGGTGCTTCTTAATGTCTTGCCCAAGCGATTTTTTTTCTGTGCTGTTTCCAGACAGCTGGCTTGGGGACAAAGATAGGCCGATCGCCCCATGCCCTGATCAAATTGTACCTGCCGTGATGGATAGACTCTCACGATGCGCCAAAAATTTGACTTTAAATCTACTTTCCGGCAACTGATACAACGTCGATAGTTAGGTTTCACTGCTACACAAATCTTGGCTAAACAAACTTTAAGTGTCACCATTCAACTAGAAATGGATAACTTCTAGAGGGTCTGCTTCCTGCTTCTTCCAAGGTAGACGGCTACTTCTTGTCCACAGGCGTAAATTCGGGTGTAGCCCACCCTATTTTACTAGATTACTTCTGAAGCTTTTAGTCATTGTTCATCCATTATTTTCGACCTATTTAACGAATCGCGGACGAGCGTTCCACCTTTTTACAGGCTGGTCAGTTCTGAATCGACTGTGGTTTACAAAGCCCAGATATGGTAATAGCCTTGGTTTTCGGCTTTTTGAGAACTTACCAGAAAATTACCCTCTAGTCAATTCCCGCCTAAACTTAGCCATCTTAGCTAAGTTTAGAAAGAAATAGATAAGAAATTGGTTACGTCGGTCAAGCTCTTATTCTTCATCTTCTGGCACGGATGTATCTTCATCGTAATCTGTTTCTTCGGTATCATCATCCAAGCTGTAGATTCTGACGCTATCTCCTGTCTGGGCATCCATGCTGGCGGCTTGTCCTTTGGCTATTGCCTCAGCAATTTTCTGGTCTTCTGCTGCTGCGTCGTACTTGGCAATATCTTTAATATCGATTTTCCAACCAGTTAAACGGGCTGCTAGCCGAACGTTCTGCCCTTCTTTGCCAATAGCTAAACTTAGTTGATCTTCGGTAACGAGGATGTGAGCTTGCCGACCTTCTGGATTAACTAACCGCACTTGTTCCACTCTCGCTGGACTAAGCGAATTTTGAATGTAAGTAGCCGGATCGGGCGACCAACGAATTACGTCGATTTTCTCTCCCCGTAATTCATTGACTACTACTTGAATCCGCGAACCTCTAGCGCCAATGCAAGCCCCTACTGGGTCTACGTCTCTTTCTAACGTATCTACGGCTATTTTAGTCCGAGGGCCAAGGGAACGTGAGGGCGGATTAGCCTCCCTTGCTACGGCGACTATCCGTACCACTTCATCTTCAATTTCTGGTACTTCGTTGGCAAATAGGTAAACTACTAATCCGGCTGATGCTCTGGATACTAGCAGTTGTGGGCCTCTTTGCGGGCCTTCCCGAACTTTTTTCAGGAATACTTTAAAGGTGGCGTTGGCGCGGTAGTTGTCGTTGGGTAGTTGTTCGCGTTTGGGTAACTCTGCTTCGACTTCTGGTTGGTCAAAATTACTTTTGACAGCCAGGATTACTGATTGCCGTTCAAACCGCAAGACTCTGGCTTGTAAAACTGTTCCTTCTAAGTCTTGGAATTCTTCTTGAATTAATTTCCGTTGCTGATCTCGCAGTTTTTGGGAGAGTACTTGTTTGGTTTGAATCGCTGCCATGCGCCCAAATTCGCCTTGATCTGGTGTGACATCCAATACTACGGTGTCACTTAGTTGGGCTTCTTCGACGACTTCTTTGACTTCATCGAGGGCGATTTCGTGGTCGGGGTTGCTGACTTTTTCCACTATGCTTTTGGTGGCGAGAACGCGAAAGCCTTCTTCTTCTACGTCTAGTTCGACTTCTAAGTTGTCGAAGTAGTTGTCGTCAAAGTGCCGCCGATCCATGTTTTGCGTGCGTCGATAACGTTCGTATCCTTTGAGAAGTGCTTCGCGCAGTGCTTCTTTAACGGAATGTTTGGGTAAGTTACGTTCTCGACTAATGCTTTCTATTAAGTCTTTTAGTCCTGGTAATTTAACGATCGTCACAAGTAAAAAGCCTCCTATTTGTTTTTTTTGCGGTGACAGTCTGGTGAGTGAATTTTTAGATTTGCTTATGGCACGCTACCCGATCGATTTCCTAACTTGAATGAACGACAGTGTGGGTACTACCAAAAATCGAAAATCGGCAATTCTTCAATCGATTATTGCTACTCTTTCTCTTCCAGTTGCACCCTAGTAATTAAGGGACGGGGAATGGCGATCGCCCGTCCTTTTTGGTTCAAGTAAACTGATGTCTCATCTCGCTTGATCAGTTTTCCTCGCCACTCACTTTTGCCTTCATAAGGTTCAGATGTATTGACGAGTACTGTAAATCCTTTAAAGGAGATAAACTCTCTATCGCTGGATAGATGGCGAGAAATCCCCGGACTAGAAATTTCTAGTACATAAGCGTCTGGGATTACGTCGGTGGCATCTAAGCTGGTTTCTAATGCCCGACTCATCCGTTCGCAGTCATCTAAACTAGTGTCTTGCACAGGGTTCCGAATGTCCACTCGCAATACCGGAGGGCTTTGGTTGGTGTGAAATACTACGCCCACAACTTCTAAGCATAAGGCTTCGGCAATGGGGTTAGCGATTTCGATTATTTGTGGTACTAAGGGATGAGTCATCCGTCAACTCCAATAAAAAAAGTGGGGCAAATACCCACTTCCCATGAAAGAATTATTCCTTCAACAAAATCCCTCGGTTGACTTCCGGGGATTAGGGGAACCGATTACTTAAGACTTTCCTGCTCTCTAAAGGAGAGATAGCTCCAGTATTACCAAGCTACCTCTGCTTTTACTGTTCTTTCCAGAAGGCTTCTTGGTTTTACTTTTACCGCATCACAGTCTTGATTGTATTCTAACTTACGGATTAGCTAAAGTCTTGCTTAAATTATTGAAGCTGACTCTGGTTTTTTGAGCGATTGGACTCACTTTCGCTTGTAGGGGATAATTTCTACTGCTTTTGGTTCGGTTCTTTGGCGCAGTTGTCTGGTTTGTTCGATTATTTGTTCCATATCTTCGTGAGATAGGCGTTCGACGTAGTTAATTTTGATTTCTTCGAGCATATCAATCAGTAAGCTCTGAATTCTTTCTATGGTATGTTGATTTCTTACTTCTTGAGCGATCGCTTTCCCTAAATGATTTACCAAGTTTCCTGATAGTTTAGCACCTACGGGATCTTCGATCGCTGCTGTTAAACCTTGATATGTGGCATAAGAAATTTCTGCTACCAATTTTTCGGTTAATTGTTTTGGTAAGTTGGCTAATCCGGGAATACCTTGTAAACTGCGGTAAGCTGGTAAATTTTGCAGCACGCTTTCTATATTATGCCGCAGTAATAATTCAATGTCTGGCTGTACTTTCGGCAAAATTCGGTAAACTGCTAATTTGGTGATTATGTTACTAATTTCTGCGACTTCATCGATATTATTGATGTCGATATAAGGGCGATTTTGCGAGTGAGATAACCAATCGCTTACATCTCCCCGCCGAATGGAAGATTGCATTTGATCGATTACTCCAACTACCACTACTTCGATAATTTCTTCGGCAAAGTTAGCAATAATTATTTGGTTCAAGTGCCGTTGTAATTTATTGAAACTGCTGATTTTAGATTGTTGGAGTCTCATGGCAACTGGAATTATTCTTAAAATGCGCCAAAAGGGTAAAATTAAGAAAATGTCATACCAACGCCATAAGATTGCTTCTCGCCAACTTACGCCTTTATGGGTGCGACTAATATAAATTACTCTGCCGATTAATTCCATACTAAAAATTAGGAAAAATATCCAGTCAATTTGTTCAAAGAAAAAATCAACAAATTCGCCGTTTTCGCCTACAGGACGGAAATAATTAGTTTCAATCAATGGTTGAATTTGTCTTTTAAAATATGCTAATTCCTCTTGCCAACCTCTTTGGGATAAGTTGGGAGAACTCCAAAATTCTTGAAAAGCTTCTTTGGAAGATTCATGATCGAGATGTCGTCGCATCCGATTTTTAATTTTTTCTAATGTACCTGTTTTGTTAGCAACTGCAAAAGGATTAGTATCGATCATTTCTGTGCTTTGCAGTCGCAATGCTGCTAACAATTTTTCTACTTCAGGTGATTTTAATCCGGTTTTTAATATTTGTTTTTCTAGTTGGTTTACTGTGTTTAGATACCCTACTGTGTCTCGATGTGGTTCAATTCCTTTAACTGGATCGTACCATTTGGTAATCGGGGGTAAAGGAACTTTAACTGTTAAATTACTCAGTCTGATATTACCCTGTAGCCAGAAGTTGCGCCAAGGTATGTATGTTACATCAAATATAACTAGGGTTAGGTTGGCTAGGGCGATCGCAGCCATCACTCTTTCAAATAACAGTTGTCGTGTTAGCCGTTTCTTTTTAATGATTAAATTTTGGACTGGTGTCATAATTAATACTCAACTAGTAAAAAGGGAAAGGGAAAAGGGTCAAGGTTTGGATATTCCCTTACCCTGTCCCCTTTTCTCCTGACGCGATTAAAGATTTTGCTGCCAGGCACAAAACCTGAGATTATCTACAGTTAAACTTGACCATTTTCCGGCAAAGGTCTACCTTTTGGTTCGGGTAAAGCTGGACGACTTTCGTAAGGCATGGGAATATACATTACGGAAGGTTTTCCACCTGTGCTTAAAATGTTACTTATAGCTGTTTCAGGCAGAGTAACTACTATTGAATTTATGAAGTTATTTTATGTTTTATTACCTACAAGTACATACTAACGCCATAAAATTAATATGCTTCCATTGCCACTAAGTCTAGGGGATGGGAAAATAAATTAATTAGCTTCGCAGCTTGCATCTATCTTTAGTAAGAATTAGAGAGGTGTTTTCCTTTGGCTATATTTCACAAAAATAAGTTTAATGCTCTGCTTGATGAGATTAGTCCGCTGGGAGAAAATGTGAATGAAACTACGGAAAATTACTTGAACCACCCTACTTTTGGTTTACTTTATGGGGTGTGTCCATTGCAAAATAAACAGGAATTGTTCACGACTATTTATGCAATGCGGCTGTTTTTTGTCATTACTACCAATGGCGTTGATATTAAAGTGGAACCTGTTGGGCGTGCTGATGCTAGGTTACTAGTAGAAAATTACTTGCGTCACTTGCGCGGTGTTGGTAAATCACAGGAGTATGAGAAAATTCTCAGTAAATATCAGCAAATTTTTCAGGTGAAAACTTTGGCTTTGTAGGAGGCATTAATTTTTTATTAGAGTTCTGGCAAAAATCCTCTAACTGGGATTTCCAACTGTAGATAAAAATTAATGCAAAATCTACAATTCGCTACAAATGGTAGCAGCGAATTGTAGCGTGATTATTCAGAAACAGAGTTTTTCTGTCACTTTTACTATTAACAACGGGCGACACCTTCTAGGCGTGCTGCTTGTTGAACTGCACTTGCTACGGCGATCGCAACTCGTTTGTCAAATACAGAAGGGATGACTTGTTCGGCGCTGAGGTCAGAGGGACTAACTAGGGAAGCAATGGCATAAGCTGCTTCTAAATACATGGTGGTGGTGATGGTAGTGGCGCGACAGTCTAGGGCTCCTCGAAATACGCCAGGGAAGGCTAAAACATTATTAATTTGGTTTGGGTAGTCGCTGCGACCTGTGGCGATGACTGCGGCATCTGAGACAATATATTCTGGCTGAATTTCGGGAATGGGGTTTGCCATTGCAAAAACTATGGGGTCTTTTGCCATTGATTTGACCATTTCCGGGGTGAGAACTCCAGGAACGCTAACGCCGAGGAAAACGTCTGCGCCTTGGAGGGCTCCGGCGAGGGAACCTTGGGCTTTGACGGCAAATTCGCGTTTTTCTTCGTTGAGGTCGGTGCGACTGTGGGAGAGGATGCCTTTGGAGTCACACATCCAGATATTTTCTGCGCCTGCTTTTTTGAGTAAGCGAGCAATGGCAATACCAGCTGCGCCTGCACCGTTGATGACAATGCGAACTTCTGATAGGGATTTTTTGACTAATTTCAGGGCGTTAATTAAGGCTGCTAAACTAACGATCGCAGTACCATGCTGGTCATCGTGAAATACGGGAATGTCTAATTCTTGTCGCAGTCGCCTTTCAATTTCAAAACAACGGGGTGCGGCAATGTCTTCTAGGTTAATGCCACCGAAGACTGGGGCAATATTTTTCACGGTTTTAATAATTTCTTCGGTGTCTTGGGTGGAAAGACAAATGGGGAAGGCATCAATACCAGCAAATTCTTTGAATAACATGGCTTTGCCTTCCATTACTGGTAATGCACCAGCAGGGCCTAAGTTGCCTAATCCTAAGACGGCGCTACCATCGGTAACGATCGCCACTGTGTTTTGTTTGATGGTGAGGCTGTAAACTTTTTCTGGGTCTTGGGCGATCGCAGTGCAAATTCTACCCACACCAGGAGTATAAGCCATTGCTAAGTCTGATTGGCTTTTCAGGGGAATTTTGCTGTTGACGCTGAGTTTTCCGCCTCGATGTAGATTAAAAGTGCGATCGTAAATTTCGATGATTTTGACATCGGGTACTGCCTTGACTGCTTGAATAATTTCCTCATCTTGTTCCAAGCTGGCAGCATCAACGGTAATTTCCCGAATTGAAACGTGACGTGATTGCTCGATTAAATCTATTTGTCCTAGATTACCACCGACGGAAGCGATCGCCTGAGTCACACTGGCTAACATTCCGGCGCGGTTAGGTAATTCAATGCGAATAGCTAAACTATAACTAGGATTTGGTGTAAGTTGTACCATTTTTTCTTCTTGCCTCAGTTCAACGTTGCCTTCTGGTAGTTTGCCCAGAATCTAATATTTTCTATTGCAACGTCCTCAGATTAGAGGAAGAAAAGCTGTTTTATTGTACAAACTCACACCAATTTAAGAGTTGCACTTTCTTCTAGCCGACGGTGTAAGCGGAACTGATTGCCCAGATGATTAAGCCAGCAATTGTACCTAGAACTAGGATTGCGGAAATGGTAACTGCTTTGGGGGTGTCGGCTCCCTCGAATTTCATGATGCCACGATTTAAGTCTGTCATAGCGCTGCAAAGTTGTAGAAAATAAAGGTTTCAATTATTAAATTAACTAGCTGTTGCTACCTTCGTCTATTACCTTATGGTACAAAAACTCAAGAATTAAACATATCTTTAGAAAGTTTTTTAGCATTGACGTGCTTACAACAAACTAATAATGGAGAGAACGGTTGTGAAAGTAGTGCTGATAGTTTTGGCAATTGTTTTGGTTTTGGGGTTAATTTTGGAGGTGGGATTACGATCGCGCTTTGGCTTCGGCAATCCATTAATTTATATTACAGATGCAGAGATTGGTTATTTACTAGCGCCGAATCAGCAAACGCGGAGATTTGGGAATCGCATTGAGATTAATGAGTATTCGATGCGGGGTGGGGCGATTTCTGTAACTCGCCCGGAGTCAACTTTGCGGGTGTTGTTGTTGGGAGATTCGATCGCCAATGGGGGTTGGTGGACGGATCAAGCTGATATTTTATCGGCAATGATGGCAAGTGGGTTAAAAGCTACTGTTGCTGAAAATGAGTTTAGGGAAGTGGAAGTTCTGAATGCTTCGGCAAATTCTTGGGGGCCGAGGAATGAGTTAGCTTATTTAAAAAGGTTTGGTACTTTTGGGGCGCAAGTGGTGGTGTTGTTAATTAATACTGATGATTTGTTTGCGACTGCGCCTTCTAGTGTACAGGTGGGACGCGATCGCAATTACCCCGCTCAAAAACCTTTGTTGGCATTACAAGAAGTTTTTACTCGCTATGTTTTACCAGCACCAAATATACCGGAATTAACGGCTTTGAATCAGGAATCTGGCGATCGAGTTGGGTTTAATTTAACAGCTATTGAGGAAATTGGGGCGAACGCAAAATCTAGCAACAGTAAATTTTTACTGGCAATGACACCATTATTGCGAGAAGTTGGTTCTCCTGGCCCTCGTGATTACGAGATTAAAGAACGCCAACGTCTTACCGAGTTCGCTGCCAGCAAACAAATTTTATATTTGGATTTTTTGCCTTTTTTTAACTCTGCCAAGTCAAAAGAAAGTTTATATAGGGATCATATTCACCTCAGTTATCAAGGTAATTTGCAAGTTAGCCAAGCAATTACTCAATCTATTGGACAATTATTAGAAGCTCAATCTTCAGCCATTACTGACAGGGAAGAACTAATTGGTTAAATTTGCACCTGCAAAGGTGATTGATTATTAAGGCGCTCTATCTCTTTCTGATGCCAAATTTGACCATCTAGCGCCATTTGCTCGATTGAGCTTGCTAAACGCAAGGCTTTAAGAGCTTGTTCGCCGCCTACAGAAGGTTGATTGCCACCACGCACGCAATTGACAAAATGCTCTAATTCTGCATGGAGTGGTTCAATATTACTGGTGTAAACTTTCTCAATTAGACCATCTTGCCGATAGAGCACTTGACCGTAATCAGTCATGCAGTTGGCGGTAGTTTGGCGATGAATCAGAATTTCGTTGTTGAGAAAGTCAGCTTCAGTTAGAGAGTTTTTACAATGGGCGGCAATGCGGCGAATTTTCCGGTGAGTGACTTTGCTAGCAGTTAGAGTTGCCACTATGCCGTTGCTAAAGCCTAAAGTAGCGGTTACATAATCTAAATAACCAGAATCGGATGCACGACTACCACTGGCGGTTAATTTCACCACTGGAGCACCTGCTAATTCCAGCAACAAGTCTATGTCATGGATCATTAAATCCAAGACTACGGAGACATCGTTAGCTCGGTTTGAGTAGGGGCTCATGCGGTGTGCTTCTAGCGCCAGCAGTTCTTCAGTTTTGAGCACTTTGCTCAGTTCTTGGAATGCTGGGTTAAAACGTTCAATGTGTCCGACTTGGAGAATGCGCCCGGATTCAGCGGCTGCATTGACTAGGGATTCAGCTTCGCCAATGCTAGCTGCGATCGGTTTTTCAATCAAAACATGAACGCCTGATTGCAGACAGGTCATTCCTACTGAATGATGCAAGCGAGTCGGTACGGCAATGCAAACAGCCTCTACATGAGGCAGTAGGTCGCGGTAATCTTCAAAAAAGCGCACGCGATACTTACTGGCAGTATCTAAGCCGCGTTCTACGTTAATATCTGCGACACCGACTAGTTCCACATCTTTGAGTAGGCTTAAGACACGGGTATGATGTTGCCCCATGTTACCCACACCGATGACCCCAATTCGCAACGGTTCTATATTTCGTTGCATATAAGCATTTGCAAATCTTACGGAGATGCTTTCTTGCACTCTGGTATGCTCCTACACCACGCTCGGTCTTTTTACTTATAGCCGTCAAAAACCATCCAGATGGTAACATAGTGGCTCCATTGATTAAGAATTTATAAGCAGACTCAAAGTTCCTACACAGGTTACGTTGACCAAGAGGGCTTTTTATGCTTTATGGGAAAATACCGTAAGCAAAAGCTAGAAGGAGTATTAAAGGGGGAAAGATGATCAAAGGGGTGATTTTACTATCTGGGGGTTTAGATTCGTCCACTGTGCTCTATCAAGCTCGACAGGATGGGTTAGATTGTTATGCGCTTTCGTTTGATTATCAGCAGCGTCATCGCCGGGAATTAGCCGCAGCGCATGAGATTGCGCGTTGTGCCGAGGTAAGGGAACACCAAGTTGTAAGTTTTGATTTACGGTTGTGGGGAGGTTCGGCGCTGACGGATAATCAGATTGATTTGCCGAGTGATCGATCGCTCACCGAGATGGGACAAAGTATTCCAATTACTTATGTTCCGGCGAGAAATACGATTTTTTTGAGTTTTGCGCTGGGATATGCAGAAGCGATCGGTGCATCCAAGGTGTACATTGGGGTCAATGCTTTGGATTATTCTGGTTATCCAGATTGCCGTCCTGATTATATCCAAGCAATGCAGGAAGTTTTTCGTTTGGGAACTAAGCAAGGTCAGATCAGTGAACCAATTAAAATTGTTGCGCCTTTAATTAATTTAAGAAAGACAGAAATTATTCAATTAGGTAATAGTTTAGGTGTACCTTGGGAAAAAACTTGGTCTTGTTATGCTGGTGGGGAAAAAGCTTGCGGCGTTTGTGATTCTTGCCGCTTACGTTTGGCAGCTTTTGCGGAATTGGGTTTAAAAGATCCAGTGGATTATGCCGAAAAATAGACTATTTTAAATTTCATTTACTACTAAAAATACTTACTAAAGAGTATTTTTAGAAAATTACCATGTTTTTTCAGGATTAATGCTGATATTTTTGGATGTGGTTTGGGCATTTTTACTATTATTAACCCAAAGTGAAATTCAGTAGAGATTTTAACTCAGATCTTACACCATTCTCAACAAGACTTGAAAAACCGAGTTTATGAACGAAAAATTTAGGGTTTCGGGTTTAGCTATTTGCTCACCTCCCGGTTTTTAGCCCGGTTGCAAGATGTGAGTTTAATAAACTTCCGCAAATGCACAGAGTTTATAGATCCGGTGCATTATTATTAGTAAGTAGCCGTTAACTAAAGATTTAAAGCTGTTCATTTAATCTGAAATCAGGTCAGATCCAGAACTGGTGTCGTTTGTTGTTGGATTTTTTGTTTGATTTACAGGGTTTAATTCGGTGGTATTTTCGATTAAATCTGATATGGAGTCGAGGCGACGAAGGCGAATTTGATGTAATCTTGGCCCTTGGGCAGAAATTACTGTAAATTCTAAGTTTTTATAGATTAAACTTTCTCCGACTTGGGGAATTTTTTGGGCTTGGTAAAGTAAGAAACCTGCTAATGTTTGGTATTCATTAGTTAAAGGCAAATTCAAGTCTAACAGGTCGTTAAGTTCTTCCAAATTTATTTGTGCTTGGACTAAGAAGGTTTGTTCATCTAAACTTTGAATGATTAGTTCTTCGGGGTTTTCTGGTTCGTTAGTATCACCGATTATTTCGGCAATTAAATCATTAATTGTGACTAATCCAGCAGTGCCGCCAAATTCATCAACTACCATTACCATTGGCAGGTGCGATCGCTGCATCATCGGCAACAATTGACTCAATGGTGTATATTCAGGAACGAATCTCACTGGACGAATCCAAGGTTGAATGGAAGTATCTAAATTAAGATTTCCTTGGGCTAAAGGTTCAGCTAATTCGATGAAGTCAATAATGCCCCGAATATCATCTAAAGATTCTCCCATAACTGGGTAGCGGGAGTGACCATTGCCAGCGATTTCATAAAGTAGCATTCGGAAGGTGGCGGTACTAGGAATAGCGGCAATACTAATTCGGGGAATCATTACTTCTTCTGCGGTAATATCGCCAAATTCAAAGACGTTTCTTAACAGTTCTCTTTGTTCAGCTTCTAATCCAGTTGATTCGGTAGAAGTGGTGATAATTTGTTGTAATTCTTCGGGGGTAACTGGTGTTCGCCAACCTTGCCCAGTGTAACGAATTCCGACTAGTCTTAATAAAAAGCGAGTGGATTGATTTAAAATCCAAATGAAGGGGTTAAAAAAGCGTGCGATCGCTAAACTTGGCGGCCCTAAAAATCTGGCTAATTGTTCCGAATAAAGTAAGGCGACTGATTTAGGACATAACTCGCCTAACACAATTTGTAAATAGGCAATCAGGAAGAAAGCTAAGGGAATAGCTAAAGTATGAGCGATCATTTGATTGAGCGATCGGGGTAATGGTAAGCGAGTCAAAAAACTAGCGACTAATATCGCCATTGTGTTTTCGCCAATCCAACCCAAAGCTAAACTAGAAAGGGTAATTCCCAGTTGGGTAGTTGAGAGTAAGCGATCGATACTCCGTTGCAAATCTTGAACCGTTTTTGCCGGAATGTCGCCTGAGTTAACTAATTGGTTAATGCGCGATCGACGCACCGAAACCATAGAAAACTCAGCAGTAACAAAAAAAGCGTTGATTGCAATTAGCAACAACACCGACAAAATCCGAAATCCCACATCTGACCAAGTGAGAACTATGGGAACTTGATTACTCAATCCCTGATTGGTCACTAACAAAACCACAACAGTGGCAAACATTTAAGGAAAACTATTATTACTAAAAAAATGGTTTCTAATTAATTACTAGATTTGGCAATGGGAATCCCAGCCGCTTGCAGACGAATTTTTTGCTCAGGATAATCTGTTAACGTCAAAGAAAGTTGCTCGGCATTTTCCAACACTGAATTCGGAATGTTTACTGTCCCAGTAAATGCCTGACTATTAGCAGGTAATTCTCCTGGCAAGCCTTCTATATTAGCGCTTAAAGGTCTTCCCCAGTTATCAGTAACATCTAAGAAGGTATAAACAAACTTTACTGGTTGAGAGCTTTCATTCTTTAAGCTAACATCCAGCATTAAAAAACCTTCTTGCTGACGAGTTGAACGAATTTCCAATACTACACCCTTATCTTTGGTGGTAATTGGAAAACCGGGCACAGTTGGCGGTTTTTGAGCAGCTTCAGCTTTGGCAATCAGCTTCTCATTGGCATTACTGTCTGCTTCTTTCTTTTCCGGTTTAGCTTGGTTTCCCTTCTCCTGTATCCTGGTTTTCACGGTCTTAAGGATATCAGCTTCCTTTAAAAAAACCAGAGGTTTTGATACCAACTGGGATTCCTTTTGGTTCTTTTTGGCTGTTGGACGAGCATCTGGTTGACTGACACCTTTGAGAGCTTCTCTACCTAAAGCAAACCCCCATATTCCACTTAAAATGCCCCCCACAAGCATCAGTGCTAGCAAAGTAATTGTCAACACTGCTGTTGGGTTCAATCTTTTTATGGATGTTATATTTTTCGCCATTTTGCTTCCACTAACGCTCAATTATACTCAGCTGGCTTTAAAGCTTGTCGAATTTACCTGATTGATTATACAATTAAAGAGCTTATAGCTGGGATGTACTTGAAGTGGTATTATAGAACTCTGTGTTTATACCGCTTTGTAGGCATTTTCCCGGCAGTTGGCCGAGCGGATTAGGCAGCGAACTCATAATTCGCCTCAGGCAGGTTCGACTCCTGCACTGCCGATTTAAAAGTTAGCAGAATCACCCTTAGTTGTTTGCTATTCACATACTCCCACCGTTACAGTAGGGGCAATTCATGAATTACCCCTACTGTAACGGGGGCATTAATCCGACATTTCTAGGTAAGGGATTCAGTCCTCTGTGTGTTGGCAATTAGGACTAAAGTCCCTACTACGAACTTTGTGGCAATAATTTACTGTGGGGGTAATTATTCGTTGTAAAGTTCGACTCCAGGAACTCGGTTTGGGTTAGTAATAAAACTATTTTGGAGTTGCAACAAAGAGGAGTTGTAAGGGTTGGGTAAATTTCTGGTACGGATCACAGGGCCACTACTACCTTGTAATCGTAAGGCTTCTACGTAAAGGTTATGAACTGCCCTAGCATCCTTGGTAATTTCAATTTCTGGGTAGTTTCCCTCTAAGATGTTGAAGCTGGGGCCAAAAATGTAGTAGAGTTGTCTGGGCAAAAGTTGATCTTGATAAACAGGTTTCTCGTTGCTGTAATAGGCACGATCCATTGCTTCATCTAGAGTGTAACCTGTTAAGGGAAAAGGGTTGACACAATCTATGCCGTTTGTACAATCTACTCCCGGTTGAGCTTTGGCAGTAGTGGCAAATAAACTAGTGGCAGCACTCAGCGTTAATGCTGCTATGAGACTGCTAAGACGCATAACCATAATTTCACCCTCACTTTTTCCCAAATATTAACCTATCTTTCAGTCTAAGATCGTGGTTGGCTGATTTAGTTTAATTACTGTAATGACTAGTGGAATTAAAACTTCATCTGATTTAACGACTTTACGGCAGGAACTCCTAGATTTATTTTGTCAGTTGGCGTATCAATCTGGGGACTTTGTACTCTCTTCTGGGCAGAAGAGTTCTTATTACATTAATGGTAAACAGGTGACTTTGCATCCGCAAGGGGCTTTGGCGATCGGGCGTTTACTTCTATCGATGTTACCGGAAGATACGCAAGCTGTAGCTGGGTTAACTTTGGGTGCAGATCCGATCGTATCAGCAGTCAGTGTAGTTTCTGCTTTAGAAAATCGCCCAATTCCCGCTTTAATTGTCAGAAAAGAAGCTAAAGGTCATGGTACAAAAGCTTACGTTGAAGGGCCAAATTTACCCGATGGTGCAAAGGTGGTAGTTTTGGAAGATGTGGTGACAACTGGACAGTCAGCAATGAAGGCGGTGGAGAGATTGCGCCAAGCTGGTTACACTGTGGAAGAAGTGATTTCTTTGGTGGATAGAAAGCAGGGTGGGGAAGAGTTTTATCAGTCTGTTGGGTTGAAGTTTGCGGCGGTTTTTGGGATTGAGGAAATTCAAGAACGGGATAAACAGTTGAAAGTTTAAAATGCTGTGCCAAAATTTATTTAGGGTTTGCTGAATAAATGTAAAAAGTAATATAGGCAAGGGTGAAAGCGCCTTTTTTGGTCAAAACAAATGCAACTTTTTCAGACCTTTTGGCGCTTTCATCCTTGCTTTTTTCCAGGAAATTGTAGGGACACGGCATGAAAGAGATAACGCAGGAGTTGCAAATATTAATGATGCCGTGTCCCTACCCCCACCAACAGACTTTTTCAGCAAGCCCTATTTAGCGCATCTTCATCCAGAATTGGTATTAGGAAGGGAAAAATACTATGATTACTGCAACGAATGTTAAACAGCAAATCTTTTCTTTAGAAGATTATATGCAGAATCCACCCGAACATACTGAATGGGTGAACGGACAACTTATTGAAAAAAATGGCATGACATTTAAACATAGTGTAACTCAATCTAGACTCGACTATTTCTGGAGGAGTTATGTTCGATCGATCGAACAAGGAGGAGAAGTTGTCACCGAAGCAGCTTGTCGCACGAATAAACAAGGTCGTCGTCCAGATATTGCTTATATTACTCGTGAAATGATCGAGCAATATGGCGAGTTTGAAGTATTACCTCAAAGTTTTCCTTTAATAGCTGAAATTGCCTCGCCAACTGATACAGTTGAAGATTTTTTTGCTAAAGCTAAAGAGTATTTAGATTCTGGTTGTCAGGAAGTTTGGTTAATTTTACCAGAAAATAAGTTGATATTTGTAATTACCGAAAGTCAGAAATTATGCTTTGGTGCTGGTGAGGTAGTGAGTACACAAGTTATGTTACCGGGATTTAGTGTTGCGGTGGATGAGTTGTTAGGTTGAATCGAGGTAAAATCAGATCTTGCACCTGTGCTGTTAGCCCACCCGGAAATCAATTCCTTAGCTAATAGCTCAAGTCCATTAAAATGGACTGAAAGCATAAAAATTGAAAGTATTTAGTCCTCTTTAGAGGAGTTTAGCTATAAGAAAAGCGAATTGATAAGGCAGGCGGATTTTGGGGCTGGTGTATAATCTGAATAAACACAATTATTGGGCAGAAAATACTTATAATGATATAAAGAGCGATCGCACTACCAATTACAAAGGTAAGTAAATAATTCTATTAACCCACTCTTCAGTATTAGACGCTGACCAAACTATAATTAAAGTTTCTATTACCTGAGATATTGAAAGTTTTTTAGGTACAATTATCAACCCCGGACTTGTTCGATTGCTAATAAATTCAGCAAAGTATCTCGGCATAGTCCTTTGATCGTGAGAAACAAGAATTCGCTCTGCTTGTGCTGCAATTTCTAATACTTGTCTATCTGTTAAACCGCTTAAACCTGCCGTTGTAGCTGTTTGAAAATCTATTTCTGGTTCTCTTCTTAATACACCAGTTAGAATGTTTTGGTTGAGGTCTGCATCTGCCTGAAAGCGAATAGTCATACTTTTTGCATTTGGGCATCAGCTAATTTTTTGTATAACAAAGGATTTGCTTCCTTCGCCGCTTTTCGCTGTTCTGCGAAAATAACTTCTCCTTCTTCTAGATAAGCATCTATTTCAGTTCGATTTGCTAAGTAAAATGTAATTGCTCCATAGACTTGTTCAAGGGTTAATGTTGGAAAAGCTTGAGCAATACTTTCGGGTGACATACCGTTTAAGAAGGAGTAAACTATGGAATCTAAGGAAACGCGAGTTCCCCTAATTCGGTAAGATCCTTCTTTCTGTTCAATGTATTGTTTAGTAGTTGCCATATCAAAGTTTTTAGTTTTTAACAACCGTCAATTAATTGGATTTATTCCACTCATAAACTAACGCATAACTGCGAATAAAATTTTCGTCTATTGGGCGATCGTCGGAAAGTTTTATTAACTCAGTTTGCATAAAAGGTGAGGTCAATTTCCGACAATGAGAAATCACATAAAGAGTTTGAACGCCCACTTCTCCGTCCTCTTTTTCCCATAAACCTTCTTCCTGGGTAGATTCTAAACAGTTAGCAAGTAACTCTTTGGTTTTAAGGCTATCTGGTTCTGGTTCTAATAATACTTCTTCTAAAATAGCTTCATATTGAACTAGTTTTTCCTCACCTGGTACAAAGTAAATTTTACAAAAACCGTGAGTTTTTACTGCTAATTCAGCTGATGCCCACTTTAAATAAGAACGAAAGGTAATAGGTTGTCGAGGATTTTTATTTATCGCATCTTCAAGGTGTTGCGGATAATTGCGAGTAAATACAGCACAATTGGGAGTAACCTTAATTTTTGCTTGTAAATCCATTGCTGTTTACCAAGGTAAAATATTAAGGTGGGAAGATTCCCACCCTACTTTAATGTTAGACGCTAGGAACTGCTACAGATTCCTGATCTTTAGCCAGGAATTTCTCCAATTCTTCCAATGCTTCGGCATCAACTTTTGTCTGCATTGGGCAGAATTTTGGCCCACACATTGAGCAGAATTCAGCGGTTTTGTAGATGTCTGCTGGTAAGGTTTCGTCGTGGTATTCTTTGGCCCGATCGGGATCTAATGCCAATTCAAATTGACGATTCCAATCGAAATTATAACGGGCTTTGGAAAGTTCGTCATCGCGATCGCGTGCGCCCGGACGATGACGGGCAATATCCGCAGCATGGGCAGCAATTTTATATGCAATTAACCCATTTCTCACGTCTTCGGCATTCGGTAAACCTAAATGTTCTTTAGGCGTTACATAACACAACATTGCAGTACCATACCAACCAGCCATTGCTGCCCCGATCGCAGAAGTGATATGGTCATAACCAGGAGCAATATCTGTCACCAATGGCCCTAAAACATAGAAAGGTGCTTCCGAACACTCTTCCATTTGTTTTTTCACATTAAACTCAATTTGATCCATCGGTACATGACCTGGCCCTTCGACCATTACTTGCACGTTATGTTCCCAAGCTTTGCGAGTTAATTTACCAAGGGTTTTTAATTCAGCAAGTTGGGCAGCATCGGAAGCATCATGAGTACAACCAGGGCGCAAAGAATCACCTAAACTAAAAGAAACGTCGTATTTCTTGAAGATTTCAATGATGTCTTGGTAGTGAGTGTAAAGGGGATTTTGCTTGTGATGATGCAGCATCCATCTAGCAATAATTCCACCACCACGAGAAACAATTCCCGTAATTCTGGATTTCACTAACGGCAAATATTCAATTAGAATACCTGCGTGAATTGTCATGTAATCAACGCCTTGTTGAGCGTGTTTTTCAATCACATCAAGAAAGTCATCAGGGGTAAGATTTTCCATCTTTCCATGAACGCTTTCTAATGCTTGGTAAATTGGCACTGTACCAATAGGAACAGGGGAAGCTTTAATAATAGCGGTGCGAATTTCGTCTAAGTTTCCGCCACCTGTGGACAAGTCCATCACGGTGTCAGCACCGTATTTTACCGACAATTTCAGTTTATTGACTTCTTCTTCAATATTAGAAGAATTAGGAGAAGCACCAATATTGGCATTAACTTTGCACTTGGAGGCGATGCCAATACACATCGGCTCTAAGTTAGTGTGGTTAATGTTAGCAGGGATAATCATCCGTCCCCTTGCTACTTCATCCCGAATTAACTCAACAGGAAGATTTTCCCGTTTAGCAACGTAGTGCATTTCTTCGGTGATGACACCCTGACGGGCGTAGTGCATTTGAGAGACATTAGCTTCCCCACGCCGTTTGGCGACCCATTCTGTTCGCATATTTGATTCCTCGAATAAACAGCTTCCCTCCGCTGGTATTACCCAGTCTCAGGTACTAAGGGTCTAATCTCAGCCCAAAATGGGCACCCCTAGCTTGGATGTAGATTGTATCACCTTGGATTGGTGGTGAGTTAGGGTCTGTTAGGAAAATTTTATAAAATGTGTAGGAATGGTAATTGCTGTCTATTTGTTAGAGTATCTGGCAGAATGTTACAACAACAGTATATTCATCTCGATCGCAGCTAACTTGAAAATTGCGATCGGGATAAAGAAATTTTAGGCGACTCGTCCACATTTGAGAGAGTGCATTTCCTAAATAATATAAGTTATCGATCCCAACTTTCTCTGTACCTGGTAGTAAATCATCAATATGCAGATGATTCATTACTTTTTCAATTGCTGTGATGTCGTTGCCAAGTTTAGTTTTCCACTGTTCGTAGGTTTCTTTATTGAATGCTTCGGCTAAAAAGATGCTGCCTTCATGTTCGATAATATCAGGTAAAAATAGTTTGGTGAATGCGATCGCTATTTCTGCATTAGCAACTCCAAAAAGATAATCCCAAAGTGAGAAATCATCACCGTTCGCTTGTTTCCATTGCTGGAAATCGATTAACTGTTCTGAATCTAAGGATATTTTTTTTACTGACATAATCAAGGTGTTTCATCTATTGTTGCAGGTCGAACTAAGCTACTAATTGTATTGAATTTGCTTTTTGAAGAATAACTGCTGGTTATAAAGTGCTAAACTATGCCAATGTAATTCTTCAACAAAGAAGATTATCGTACAAAATCCTTCTCCACAAACAGCGTCAGGGTAGTCTAACCAAGTAACTTGAATTGTTCCAGTAAAATATTTTCGCAGTTCGGCAATTTCAGCTTTAATTTGATTAAGTTCGCTACAGAGAGGTTCTAAGTTTACCCATTTACTTGATTCTATGGAAAAGAGGCGATCGAGAAAAGACCTATTGCTTTCCAATGCCACTAAGTCTGCTGTCAAATTTGAAAGTTGATCTTCCAAATCTATTGCTAAACTTTCTTCTAGATTCATTTTTTCTAAAGTAATTTGAATATCTCCCGCTATACTCTATCTGTAAAACAGGCAGATGCACCAATGACAGACAACGAAATCATTCGTCTAAAAGCGCCGCAAATTCCAGCAGCAAGCGAAGTACTGGCAAAAGCGTTCGAGAATGACCCAGTTTTTAGTTACATTTTCCCGAAAGAGGATGAAACCAGAATCGGTAAAATCAAGCAGCTATTTCTCGTTTCATTGCGCTACAGCCAGCTTTTTGATTCAATTTACACAACTGATGCTTTAAAAGGTGTGGCAATTTGGATAC
The DNA here is from genome assembly GCF_041929345.1 of Floridaenema aerugineum BLCC-F46. Lineage (NCBI taxonomy): Bacteria > Bacillati > Cyanobacteriota > Cyanophyceae > Aerosakkonematales > Aerosakkonemataceae > Floridanema > Floridanema aerugineum. The sequence continues at coordinate 5,026 of NZ_JBHFNQ010000251.1, read as the reverse complement.
CCCCAGGAAAATACCCTATGGGTTTCTGGCAAACTTTTCAGTTAGCTTTAACTATGCCATTTAAACTGGGTTGGGGAGGGATGGGGCGGGGAATTGGGCTATTTAACAAAATAGAGGAATGTCATCAAGAATGTATGTCAGAGCCTCACTGGTACTTGAATGTTCTGGGTGTTGACCCTGCTTATCAAGGTCAAGGTGTGGGTGGAAAGCTCATCGAACCGATACTAAAACAAGCTGATGGGGAAAATTTGCTTTGTTACTTGGAGACTGATAGCGAAAAAAACGTCAGCTTTTACCAAAAACGGGGTTTTCAGGTGGTCAAGAGTTTTGATTTGCCTGGAAGTAACCTGCGCCTTTGGGGGATGCGGAGAGAACTACAGGGTTGATGCTTCAGAGAGATTTTCGAGTAAACCCAAGTATTTGTGACCTTTCTCACAAGGAAAAAACCTTTTCCCTCACAATGTAACAAAGGTTTCAAGCACGTAGTTTATACCTAATTGTCACAGAAGCTCAACTGGGCTAATCACTTGAGCCACTAGCTAAACAAGGAATACTGTTAAGCGTCCTCGATTTCGTACTAACAGATACCTGAATGGCTAGTAAATTCTCCATGTCGCAAACCGGATTTACCACTCAAATCAACTCACCTGCCAAACCGGGGTTAATTTTTCTTATAGGAAATAATGCTAATAATTTTGATTTGTTGTCAAGATTATTAACTGAATCTCGGTTTAATGTAGTGGTAGCAAAGAGTGTAGATTCAGCTATTTATCAAGCTGCTTATGCCCGACCAAACTTGATGATTTTAGATATCACTGAACCAGGATTTAATGGTGTAAAAGCTTGTCAATCATTGAAGGAGGATGATATCACTAAAGAGATTCCTGTGGTTTTGCTTTCGGATACTGCTCATAGGGAGGAGAAAATTAAATGTTTGGAAATTGGTGCTGTTGATTATATCAATAAACCAATTCAGCCAGAAGAAGTTTTAGTTCGAGTCAGAAATAATATAATTATTTGCCAGTTGCAAAAACAAGTGAATGAACAGAATCTCCGCATCCAAAATCAATTGGCTATTCAGAATTTAATTGGGATGATGCAAGAGCGGATTTGTCAGTCTGCTAAATTAGAGGAAATTCTCAGCGATACTGTTAAGGAGCTTCGGGTAATTTTGCAAAATGAGCGGGTATTTCTTTATCAATTGCAACCAGAGTCTAAGCAGGCAATAGCTTTTGATTCGATGAAAATTGATGCGGTTAATAAATATGATACTCTCAAGGGTTATGATTACATCCAAAATTACCCAGAAACAAAAGCTGGTTATTTTCCTAGTTTTAATGAGTACCAAAATCATGCCCTATATCAAGTGAATACCCAGCCTAATTTAATACTTCCTATTCGGCAAGGAGGAAAAATATGGGGATTTTTTATTGTAGAAAATATTTCCCAAAAACGTGATGATCAGGCATTAGAGGTGGAGTTACTCAAGCAGTTGGTGAGACAGGTAGGAGTTACTATTCAACAAGCACAACTCTATGAAAGGTTACAAACAGTTAACGAAGAGTTACATCGTTTGGCAACTTTAGATAGTTTGACTCAATTAGCAAATCGGTATTGGTTTAATATGTACTTGAGCCAAGAATGGCAACGTTTATTAATTGAGGAGGCACAAGGATTTAGGTTTAAAGGTAATTCCAATTGTTTATCTTTGATTATGTGTGATGTGGATTACTTTAAGCCTTATAATGATACTTACGGTCATTTGGCGGGGGATTTTTGTTTGCAAGAAGTGGCAAAAGCGATTCGAGAAACGGTGAATCGTCCGGCTGATTTGGTGGCGCGTTATGGTGGAGAAGAGTTTGCGGTGATTTTGCCCAATACAAGTGCAGAAATGGCGTTTGATATTGCAGAAAGGATTCGGACTAAGGTTAAAGGTTTACAGATTGCTCATAGTAAATCACCCATCGCCCAATATGTTACTCTCAGTTTGGGAGTGTCGAGCATTGTTCCTCATCGGGAGTCTTCGCCGGAAGAGTTGATTGCGACGGCTGATAGGGCGTTGTATCGGGCTAAGGAGCAGGGACGCGATCGCACTTATCTGTTGTAATGGGTTACAATGCACCTCTTAGGAGTGATAGTCTAAAAACTATTCCCATCCAAATCGATACCAATGAAGCCGAAAATTACTAATATGGTGGCATGGCAGCAAGCTGAGTTGTTGATGCAGCCCGCCTATCTTCGCATTGTTGATAATCTTCGTAAACAGTTGGAACAGTCTGCTTGGAAGGGTACTTATGAGGAAGTGCAAAATCCTTATCCGGGCTATTTACTACGTTTACAACACAACGATCGGGATTTTAGTATAAGTTTATGGGAACTTTGCTTCCAAGTGTGTTTTCTGGAGTACCAGCCGACGCATTCGGAACTGGAAAGCCAAGATGTTCAAGTTGATACTAGTTTAATTGATGAAACTGGAGATGTAGATTGGGAAAGGTTGGAGGCGAAAACGCAACGAATAATTGAGGAGATATTTACAAATTTACCCGCTACTTAGTAAACTTCTAAACTTGGAGGTAGGTAAGGATGATGCAAGATTTACGTGAGATTCAAGTAGCAGCTGGGGCGAGTATTGTAGATGGAATAGTGGTTAGTTTTGGGAATGAGTTGGATGCTTTGGTAGCGGCTAGGGAAGGGGTGGCTTTGTGCGATCGATCCCATTGGGGTAGAATTTTAGTAAGCGATGATGATAGATTGCGCTTTTTACACAATCAAAGCACCAATGATTTTCAATCTTTGAAGCCTGGTACAGGTTGTGATACAGTTTTTGTTTCTTCAACAGCGAGAACTATTGATTTAGTAACTGCATATATTTTAGAAGATGCAGTATTGCTTTTAGTTTCGCCCAATCGTCGGGAATATTTGCTGCAATGGTTGGATAAATATATCTTTTTTGCTGATAAAGTCAAACTGAAAGATATTACTAATGATACTGCTACTTTTAGTTTAATTGGGCCAGAAAGTGAGCAAATTGTTAAAAAATTAGGTGCAGAAGAGATTATTAATCAAGCTTATGGTAATCACCAATTATTTAAGTTAGAAGATATTGAATTTCGAGTTGCTGTTGGTAGTGGTTTGGCAATTCCCGGTTATACTTTAATTGTGGCTGTTGAATATGCAGCGAATTTATGGAAAAAGTTAGTAGAATTAGGTGCAGTTCCTTTAGGCGAACAAGGTTGGGAACAGTTAAGAATTACGCAAGGAAGACCGATTCCAGACCAAGAATTAACCGATGATTATAATCCTTTAGAGGCGGGTTTGTGGCAAACAATCTCTTTTAGCAAGGGATGTTATATTGGTCAGGAAACTATTGCTAGGTTAAACACTTATAAAGGTGTGAAACAGCAACTTTGGGGGATTCGTTTAGCTGCGCCTGTGGAAGTTGGAAGTGTGATTAGTTTGGAGGATGAAAAGGTAGGGAAAATCACGAGTTTTACTGAAACTGAAAATGGTTATTTTGGTTTGGGTTATGTGCGAACAAAAGCTGGTGGGGAAGGGTTAAAAGTGCGAGTTGGTGAAGTGGAAGGTGAAGTGGTCGAAGTTCCGTTTTTGACCCGTGATTCTTCTCAATAATTAGGTAGATATAAATAAAGTGAAAACTAAGGCGGGCAGGATGCCCACCCCACAAGAGTTACAGCTTTCTTGTGGGGTGGGCATCCTGCCCGCCCCATCCGAAGATAACTATTATCACTTTACTTATTTACACCTACTTAGACTTCTGGAAAAATGCCAATTCTTCGTTTTTTTACGGAGATGAATGCAGATGAATGCAGATGAATACTTCTCAATTTCTTCTCTCTGTGTTCTCTGTGTCTCTGCGGTTCAAAATAAATTATTGCTGTTCTCTTACCCAAGCGCGAAAAGCTTTTAAAGTAGCAGTTTCCCCATCAATTAAACTTTGGCGAATGAAGCAAGGAATAGCATCCAAAGCTAACCAAGGAAAAGTCCGACTTGGCGATACTTGATTGTAAATCAAAATCGGTTCTTGTAAAATATAAACTTCTAATTTCTGCCCATCATAACGCCAAAATTCGGGAACTCCAAGTGCAGCATAAATCGGACGTTTGTCTAAAGAACTGCTGGTAATGTCAATTTCAACTACTAAATCTGGAGGAGGGTCAATTTCAAGATTAATGTTTTGTTTACTTCTAACTAAAGGTTCACTTTGGATATAATAACAAGAGTCGGGTTCTGCACCCTGTTGCATAGTTTCTCGTTTTAAAGTTAAAGAGCCAAATTTCTTTAAGTTTAAGTTTAACTCATCTGCGATCGCACGCACCAAATCATCAATAAAACGGTTGTTATTTTCATGCTCTCCCAAAGGTGTCATAATTTCCAAAAATCCTTCATAATAAGCTAGGCGAGTTGCTCTGTCTTCTCCTAAATCTGTCAACAATCTCTCATAAGTTTGCCAACTGACGTTTTTTAAGATTACCCTTTGTTCGGCGGGTGTAGAAGTTGCTACAATCATAAGCTTTTTAGAAATTTTGGTTATAATTTGGGATGGAATTTAGCATAAAGCATTGCTAGGACTGGTTTACCATTTTTTAAATGCCTTTCTATCACTGCTGGTACTTCATCTGGGTTTACGCGATCGTACCAAAAATGCTCAGGTTCTATCAATACCATCGGACCATTACCGCATTGTCCTAAACAGGTACTCGCACTAACAGCAACTTCCGGTACCGGATGCGCTAAAAAAGCTGCTAAAACTTTCGCAGCACCTAATTTTCGACAAGCTTTACTTTGACAAATTAAAACTGTTTTTGCAGACATTTCTGGCTATTAACTTCTATAAATGTATTGTTGTTGCGCTTTAGCGCTCTTATTACAACGTACAAGAGCGCTAAAGCGCAACTACGTACAAGAGCGCTAAAGCGCAACTACGTACAAGAGCGCTAAAGCGCAACTACGTACAAGAGCGCTAAAGCGCAACTACGTACAAGAGCGCTAAAGCGCAACTACGTAC
>NZ_JBHFNQ010000250.1:0-2207 GCF_041929345.1 Floridaenema aerugineum BLCC-F46 | reverse complement strand
TGAATCCCCACGAAACTAATCTTTTTATTTCATCAGAGAATTATATACTCTGCCCAGAAAATAGTTTCAATAAGTGGGTTAATTTTCTCAATAAGACTTAGATTTTTAGGAAGCATCCATGAATTTAAACGTATTTTCAATACTTCCAGCTTATATATCGGAAAAACTATCTTTTCCAACGTGATGGAACTGGAGACTAGCGATCGCGCTTCTGCGCTGCTCCTCTGAGACTTCCAGGTACTTCTGAAGTTCGTTAAGCGAGTGATGACCGGAAATATCCTGAATCACTCGTAAAGGCACTCCAGCATTGCTCATAGCCGTTAAAGCAGTCCGTCTAAAGCTGTGAGTACTCACTCCTTCTAACCCAGCCTTCTTGCAGGCTTTCCTTAATATCCAGTCAGCAGAATCAGCATCAAGATGCCGCCAATGGTAGCTGCGGCTTTGAAAAACCCAGAGTTTACCAGGCTTGTGGACTTCCAGTAGTTTTACTAATTCGGGATGAGCGTCGATCGTCCTGGTTCCCTGCTTTCCTTTGGTGTTGCTCTTGCGGATCTGGATTTGCGATCGGACCTGGCCCTCGTCAGTGTAACAATCTTCTGTTTGTAACGAACAGGCTTCTGATATTCGACATCCAAGGTACAGACAACAGCCAAACAAGGCTCGATCGCGATCGGACCGGAAAGCATCAAATAATTTAGTTATTTGTTGAGCATTTAATATTGCTGCTTTTCCATATCGATCGATCTTTGGCATCTTCCAATTTTAACTATCATTTTTGAGATTTTCTCTTGCTTTAACCTGTAAAATGCCTACTCTAAAGTTGATCTCCTGGAATAATTGTAGTAGTAAAAAGAAATCTGCGATCAGCTTGGTAACGGGGGTCGGTTTTAACGATACTCATAAATTCCAAATGTCCTTTGCGAGTTCTGCCCACCAAACATCCAGCACTGGCTCGACCGATATTGTCTGGAGGCAAATCATATCCCCAGTGTTGGTTAATGCCAAACAAACCTCGATCGACCCCATCGCCGATTCGTAACCCGTCCTTGTTGCTATCTCGGTACACCATAACTTCAGCAACTTGGATTAACGCTTCGTGCGGTTGAGAATTGCCGTGCATACCGACAGCCCAAGCTTTGTACTGACCGAAAGCGATTCGTGCTGCACCTTTAGGATTCATCGGATGCTCAGTATAAAACCGACCCGGTTCGGTTGTTGCAGACCAATTCCCAAGAAGATGGAAATCATTAGACAAGACTAACCGCACATCATTAAATTGATTGGGTGCGTCGTTGTTAAAATTGCCTTCAACATCCATTCCTTCCACATAGATAATATTTTTCTCATCCTTCCCAGTGAAAAGCCTGTAATTCATCTTTTGACAATAAAGAACAATTAAGTCGATTTTATCGTTTAACATTTCTACCCCCTAGTTCACCGCTATAATCTAGCGTCCGACGCATAATAAAAATTTCGTTAATTAAAGTGTTATTTTGCTGCTGAAGATGCTTAATCAACTCGTCTCTTTGAGCTAATTCTCTTTTGTCCTCTTCAATTCTTGCTTGATTAACAGCTTTTATGTTTTCTACTCTAGCATCTACTACCGCTTTTAATCCCCATAAAATCATCGGAAAAGCTGCCATAGAAACAACCCATATAGCGTGTACTGGACTAATGGGTAGGTCTTTTAAATCCGAGTAGCTGGGGATTTGAGGAATGGGTGCAAGTTCTGTTGTGTTAGCCATAAATGTTTCCTTTATGTATTACTTTAAGATTACTTGAGAAATTTTAAAGTTTCATCAATAAAATTAAGAATTATTCAAAGCTTTAAAAAATAAAGTTTCACTAAACAAACTTACTAAGCGTCCGTGTTTTCATGTGTGTCCGTATATTTTGAGTAAAACTTGATTGCTTCTATAATTATTTGAGTTCTGCTTTTACAAAGGAGCTTGGATAAGCGCTTTAATTCGTCGCTTGTCTCTTTGTCATATTTCAAATTAAACCTTATATATCTTTTCAATTAAGCTCTTGCTCACAGTGTAAAAGGAAGGCTAGGAAATCTGGATTTAATGGCATTTAATTTCCTCTGATGATATGAGCTATTTTTATCTACCCAAAACGGTACAACCAAAAGTAAATAAAGATAACAGTTATTGTATTTACCCTTGGGACAAATCAAGAATCTGTCTCCTTTGAAGTAATTCCCG
>NZ_JBHFNQ010000025.1:0-25883 GCF_041929345.1 Floridaenema aerugineum BLCC-F46 | reverse complement strand
TTTTTTTTTTTTTTTTAATTAAATTATTTTTTTGTTTTTTTTGTTTCTATTCCCCTCCTTTCTTGTCTTACCCCCAACAACGTACTTTTTTGAATACCTTAAAATAAAATCAGTCAGCAAAAGGAGACATCAAAAATGGCTGTGACTCAAAAGCTAATTGTTCCGCCTTTGGAAGGAGGCGATCGCCTTTCCCGCGATGAGTTTGAACGCAGATATGCCGCATCTTCTCACATTAAAAAAGCTGAACTGATTGAAGGAGTAGTTTACATGGCAGCAGCTGTTCGCGCCAAGAGTCACGGTCAACCACATGGCAGAATTATTACATGGTTGGGTGTTTATGAAGCAGCAACCTCCGGTGTTAGTTTGTTTGACAATAGTACGGTTAGATTAGATGAAAATAATGAACCTCAACCTGATGCTTTTCTGCGAATTGAAATAGGTGGAAATTCTCGCGTTACAGATGATGATTATATCGAAGGTGCGCCAGAATTAATAGTAGAAATTGCTGCTAGTAGTGCGTCTTATGATTTACATGATAAAAAGCAAGCTTATCAGCGAAATGGAGTACGAGAATATTTAGTTTGGCAAGTTTTCGAGCAAAAATTAGATTGGTTTCAGTTAGAAAACGGTAACTATATATTATTGCAACCTGATGAAAATGGTGTAATAAAAAGTCAGGTATTTCCGGGACTTTGGTTAGCAGTCAATGAATTATTATCAGGGAATATGGCAACAGTTTTAACAGTGTTACAAGAAGGATTAAACTCACCTGAATATGCGGAATTTTTCAAAAATTTATCATCACGGTAATAAATTATTAAACAGAAATCAATAGTGAAAATCCCTTCTTCTTCCTTCGTATCTTGGTGGTAAAAAAATTATTTTTCACCCCAAAACCACATCTAAAAGCATCATTAACACAAAACCTAACATTAACCCGATCGTTCCCTGTTTTTCATAACCCAAACGGTGAGATTCAGGAATAATTTCATCACTAATTACAAATAACATTGCACCCGCAGCAAAAGACAGTCCCCAAGGAATTAAAGGTTTAGCTAAAGAAACTACACCAGCACCAATTAAACCGCCAAAAGGTTCCACTAAACCAGTAAGTAATACAATCCATAAAGCATATAATTTTGAGTATCTTTCCGCAATTAAAGATAAAGCAACTACCATACCTTCGGGGATATTTTGTAAACCAATTCCCGCTGCTAAAGTTAATCCTTGACTGACTTCGCCGCTAGCAAAACCTACTCCTACGGCTAAACCTTCGGGGAAGTTGTGAAGTGCGATCGCCAAAATAAACAACCAAACTCGCGCTAAATTACTCGGCTGATTTCCTTCAGAACCTTTAATAAAGTGTTCGTGGGGAAAATTGCGATGAGTAAACCATAAAAAAGCCCCACCTAATAAAATTCCGATCGCCACAATTAAAGCAGCAGTCACATTATTTCCCGTTGCAGAAGTAGCAGCTTCAATCCCAGGAATAATCAAAGAAAAAGAGGTAGCAGCTAACATTACTCCTGCCCCAAATCCTAACATTACTCCTTGAACTTTCTCAGTAACTCGCTTAATAAAAAAAATGGGCAATGCGCCAATTGTTGTTGCTAAACCAGCACCTAAACTGCCCAAAAGTCCGTATACAACTGAAGGATTGTTCCACATAATAGCCAAAGTAATTAGAAAGGGGACTGGGGACGAGGAGGTGGGGAGGTGACTGAGATCTTACACCTGCGATTCTAGCCCGCCCAGAAATCAATTTCCGGGCTAAGAGCTTGATTAAATCCTAGTTTTCAGTCCTCTTTAGAGGACTTTCGCTATTAGCCTGCGAATTGATTCGCAGGCGGACTTTGGGACTGGTGCAAGATCTAAGTAGGGAGAGTTTTGAGTTTTGAGTTTTAAGTTTTGAGTTAATAAACTTCCCCATCTCCCCTATCCCTATGCCTTCTGCATTTTGGCATAACTTCTTCCGCGCCATTGGGTAGGCGTATACAGTGAGGATAGTAAAATTCGCAAAAAGGCTAAGGGATCTGCTAGGGGGGAAAGCCAAAAAGTCCAATTAGATTTGCTATTTGTACGATCGTAAGATGGCGCGATCGCAAACAACAAAGCAAACCTAATCGCTAACAAAAATAAATTCAACCGCAACAACAGCACCAAGGGAAAAGCAGAAAAGGAGAAAAAGGGAGAAATTAACAAATAGGTGAAAACTATTAATAAAGGCAAAGCTTGCACACTCAACAACAGCCATAAATCACCCAATATTTGTGTAAAAGAAGCAGCATCTTTTAAATCTAAACTTCTGCCCCATTCTGTCCAAGTTTGCGCCATCCCTTCATACATTCGGACTTTAATAACTTTCGCCCCATCTAAAAAGCCGACTTTATAACCTTGAACAGCAGCATAACGGGCTAAAGTTACATCATCACAAAAAGAACTTCGGGCGCTAGTGTAACCGCCCAAAGCAGCTAAAACCGATCGCTTACACAAAAAACATTGCCCATTTGCCATTACCCTTTCTGGGCTTTGATTATTCGTTCCTGCTGGATCGAATCTGTACAATAAAGTCATTAAAAGCGCAGGTTGTAGCCACCACTCCCCCGGATATTGCAGAATAAACTGGGGAGAAAGAGAGACTAAATCATAACCTTGCGCTTCGGCAGTTTTGACTAAACTTGCTACTAATCCTGGTTGAGGTTGAGTATCCGCGTCAATGCCTAAAATCCAATCACTTTGCTCTGAACTGTACAGAAAACCATTGTGTAAAGCCCAAGGTCTACCTACCCAATCTTCGGGTAAAGGATCGTCATTAATTAACCGAAATCTAGGGTCTTTTTTCTGAATTTCTTTGACTAAATCAGGGGTAGCATCCTGAGAGTAACTATCGACAACAATAATTTCTCTCACTTCGTAACTTTGACGACTTAACCCAGCTAAACAGGGAGAAATACGCTTTGCTTCGTTGAGGGTGGGAACTACCACACTGACTGCGCCGACCTGATCCGGTGTCGGCGAAAGTGGGGAAAGGGGAGGTTGACGAAATGGCCCTTTAAAAAGGCGGGAAAGCAGAATAAATGTTGCTGGTACTTGTAACAGTAACAACGCAAAACAAACAGCACCCGCCACGATCGACAAATCTTGATTCACTTGATTCCTACTTTTACCGCCGCCACTGGAATTTCGGTTTTAATGGTAGCTGATTCTTCAGTAGCAATTAAAGCTTTGCCGTTAGGTGCTAACTGATAAAGTGCCAATGTGGGAATCACGCCTACCAATACGCCCAGTAAAACTGGAATCCCAAAACCAGAACCCAAGCTTAACACGGCAGCATAACCGAAGTTGCTCACATAAATAGCTAAGGGGAAAACTAGTTGATTTTTAGTGAAGTTGCTAGTTAAGTTTTGCTTTCCTGCGCCAAACTTGAAGTTCCAGAAAATTGCGGCTACGCTCATGAACAAAAAGCTAGTTCCATACCATCCGGCATAGTTTTGGTAAGGTGTACCAAAGAATGCTCCAGCTTGTTCCCAATACCAGAAAGGTACGATCGTTTGACTCATCGCTGGTTCTAGGGCAAAATCCCAAGAGGTGAATAATAAAGCACCAATAGCGATCGCACCAATTTGACGTATCCAGTTGGGGTTTTCTGCTAATCTGATTCCAGCACGAGCGATCGCATAACAAACAATCCCCATGTAAAACCAAGAAATCGGAATCGTAAACGGCACTAAACCAGCAATTTTATACCCCAACCCGTTCAGGTAATGATAATCACCAAAAGGAAATCCGGTACTGGTTCCTAACAATTCACTGCTTACAGAAATCAGCATTGCCGGAAACATAAAGCTTAAAGTAGGCCAAACTCCCCAGGTACGATAAGCATATATAGATACTGCGATCGCTCCCAGAATGATGTTAACCACCCCACCCCAAGCCATACTCAACCCAAAAACGGCTTGTCCTGCATCTGGTAAACTAGCAATCAGTTCTGGACGCGGTAAAACGTACAGCAGCCCTGCCCATCCAAAAATCATCGATAAAATATGTCCAGCCAGACAAAAGCGCTCGACTATAACAAGTTGCTTCATAAAGACTCCTCTAGATAGGTGACACTCGGAAAGCGCTTCTTAATAGTTTACAAATGTTTACTAAAATTTACTCATAAGATTATGAGTTTCTGCAACTAGTGCCAGAAAGCTGAAGGAAATTAGAGAGGTCAGGGCTACAGCTTGCCATTTTCGCGGGACAATGGTATTGCGGCAATGTCCCGCTCCAGAGCTAGCCTTTGTTCAACTCGGCGGGAAGACTCTATATTATATGCAGAAGGTCAAAACTTCTCCTGTGCTATCCCTATTACTGCTCTTTTTCACCTACATGATTTTAGGTTGGGCGCTGTATACAAACACCATTCGATGGGGTTTATGTAATGGCGAATTATTTGGGGTAACATTTTCTTTTAAATGTAAATGGTGGGTGCTGATCTTAACGGGAGCTTTAATTCTACTGTTAGCTGAAACTCTCGCTGCGCCCCTTTCCAACTTGAGAAAAATTTTATCTTTGACTTTTCAATCTGACACAAGAGCTTTTATCGCATTAATTTGCTTAGCTTTTTTTATATCAGTATTAATAATTTGGATTAATTTTGTTGCTTATATGGTTCTTCTGGTTGCCAGCGCCCTGCGAGCTAGACTAGATATGGCAATGATTGGGTTTAAAGACTGGCAAGCTTTTTTTAGTTTATCTGTTGTTTCTCTATCTGGCTTTCTACTAGGGTGGATTGCACCAAATATTGCTTTATCCCTGTAGGCTAAATCTAGATCCTCCAGATCCCCGACTTCACAGAAGAAGTCGGGGATCTGGAGGATCTAGACAGCCTGGACAGTAAAATTCTAGATTAGCGATCGCAACAGACACTAGATAAATCGTCACAAACCACGCTTTCCCCAGCCCAGAATTTACAGACACTAGAAGATAAGCGTTTAACTGTCCTGAAAGCCCTACCGCTACTAAGCCGTAGGGTTATTTTATCACAAAAAAGTCGTAGGGGCGATTCATGAATCGCCCCTACCCCAGTCCCCAGTCCCCAGTCCCCAGTCCCATTCTACAATAAACGGAAAATAAACGGATAACGGTAGGGTTGTTCAGTATTACTCAGGCAATGAAGAATGGCTAAAATTGGCACTACCACGTTGACAATTTGTAGAATGCCTAACAGCAGGAAACCGATTAAAATCAAAGTCAGAACCCCAAAGATGATGCCATAAAGCCAAACATTCAGGTGAAAATTCAGAGCTTCTTTAGCATTATCTTTTACAACTGGGTCATCCGATACAAATAAAATTGCGATCGGGATACCAATAGAAATCCCTAAAAGGCTGAAGAAAATTGAACCATGAGACAATGCAGAAAGTAACTTGCGTTTGTCCATGTCGTATGTTTTATCGTACATTTAAGTACCCCCTGATCTAGTCAGGTCTAAGCTTAATTTGAAGTTATCATATCCATTAAACAGCTTGACAGAAGAAATTACCGTACCAATTTTGCGGGATCTCAACCATCCTAGTTGTCAGCAATAAACCAGAATATTTTTGATTATCTCGCTATCCTAGTCATGATAATTTGCTAAACTTAAGGTTTGCCCAACTGTAATTTCTGACCACCAGCCAGCATGACAACAGAACTTCAACCAGAACTCCAAACAGCTGTCGAACAGCGTCGCAACTTTGCGATTATCTCTCACCCAGACGCAGGTAAAACCACTCTAACAGAAAAACTGTTACTTTACGGAGGTGCGATTCACGAAGCAGGTGCAGTGAAAGCGCGTCGGGCACAACGGAAGGCGACTTCTGACTGGATGGAGATGGAACAACAACGGGGTATTTCCATCACTTCGACGGTGTTGCAGTTTGCTTATCACGATTGTCAAATTAATTTGTTGGATACACCCGGACACCAAGATTTTAGTGAAGATACCTATCGGACTTTAGCTGCTGCCGATAATGCTGTAATGTTAATCGATGCTGCTAAAGGTTTGGAGCCGCAAACACGGAAACTTTTTGAAGTTTGTCGGATGCGAAGTTTACCTATTTTTACCTTTGTCAATAAGTTAGACCGTCCGGGAAGAGAACCTTTAGAATTACTTGATGAAATTGAAAAAGAATTAGGTTTACAAACTTATGCGGTAAACTGGCCTATAGGAATGGGCGATCGCTTTAAAGGCGTATTCGACAGACAAAAACAACAAATCCACCTGTTTGAACGTACAGCACATGGTAGCAAAGAAGCCAAAGATACGATCGTAAATTTGGGCGATCCTAGAATTGAGGATTTATTAGAAAAAGACCTTTACTATCAACTAAAAGAAGATATAGAAGTTCTCCAAGAATTAGGTCTAGACTTGGATTTAGAGGCTGTTCACGCAGGTCAAATGACACCCATATTTTTTGGCAGTGCCATGACTAATTTTGGCGTAGAACTGTTTTTAAATAACTTTTTGCAATATGCTTTAAAACCTGGTTCTCGTAATAGCACTAACGGGGAAATTCCGCCAACTTATCCAGAGTTTTCGGGATTCGTGTTTAAGCTACAAGCTAATATGGACCCGAAACACCGGGATAGAGTTGCTTTTGTCCGGGTTTGTACCGGAAAATTTGAAAAAGATATGGTCGTAAATCATGCGCGTAGTGGAAAAACTGTACGCCTTTCTCGACCACAAAAATTATTTGCCCAAGATAGAGAATCTATTGAAGAAGCATACCCTGGAGATGTGATCGGTTTGAATAATCCGGGCGTGTTTGCGATCGGTGATACCATCTACACAGGTCAGAAATTAGAATACGAAGGTATTCCTTGTTTTTCTCCCGAATTATTCGCTTATTTAAGAAATCCCAACCCTTCTAAATTTAAACAATTCCGCAAAGGAGTTTCCGAACTGCGGGAAGAAGGCGCAGTCCAAATTATGTACTCCGTTGATGAAGCAAAACGCGACCCAATTTTAGCCGCAGTCGGTCAATTACAATTAGAAGTTGTGCAATTCCGATTGTTAAATGAATATGGCGTAGAAACTACCCTAGATTATTTACCTTATAATCTAGCTCGTTGGGTAGCAGGTGGTTGGGAAGCCTTAGAAAAAGTCGGGCGTTTATTTAATACAATCACCGTGAAAGATAGCTGGGGAAGACCCGTACTTTTGTTTAAAAATGAGTGGAATTTACAACAAGTAATTGGCGATCATCCCTCACTAAAATTAAATAACACTGCGCCAGTAGTTGCCGGACAAGAACCGGAATCATTATGACGCAAAAGGACAGAAAGCAGCAGTATTGATGTAAAAAATGTCACTAAACATTTACAAAGAAGATTGTAGAGACGTTTCATGAAACGTCTCTACAACAGTGCTTTCTGCCAAAAGCCATTTGAATGTTTCTTTTTCTAACTATATCTGCTTAACTGATAGCTAAAGGCTAAAATCTGGGTATCTTGGGAAAAGCCGGGTAAACGAGTAAAGTTAAACTATGGCATCTGTTCCTGAATCTCCTTTAGAAGCTGGATTAACGGCTTTAAAACAAAAAGATTATCTATCTGCGATCGCCCATTTAGAAAGCGTCTGCCAAAATGAACTCAATGAAATCATTCTCCTGAAAGCACAGATGGGTTTGGTGGCTGCTTACGAAGGTGTGAATGAAGTAGAAAAAGCATTTAATTTAACACAGCAATTAAGTGAAAGTACTAACTCAAAAGTACAAGACTGGGCGGTAAAAATGTTGGATTATCTTCAGGAAAATTACCCCCAACAAATCAAACCAAAAACTCCGTCAATTCCGCAAAATTCTAACAGCGGTTTTGTTCCTTTAGATCAATTACCGCCTCCTTCAACACAAAGAATATCTGCAAATTTACCAAATCCAACTCCTAAGTCCCCTGCAAATCCTTCGACTGGTTTTACACCAATTGAACCAAGTCAAAAATCAGAATCATCACCAACTAGAGAATCTGCGGTACAGCCAAATAAACCACAAAAAACTCCTGTAAATCCTGTTGCTAAAAGTGAGATTCGCGATCGTCAATCAGTCAATTCCAATCAGCAAGAAGAAGTAAATGTTCCTCCTTATCAACCAGAATGGAAACTAGCAGGAAGAGCAAAAAAATGGCAGAAATTGCCAGTAAATATTGGTTTTAGATTCGATATAACGCAGCTTTGGGGAGTGCAGGTACTTAGCGCGATCGCCATCACCATTCCCTTATTTTGGGTAATCAGTAATACCGCTTCATTCCTGCTCGGCAAAATTAATGATATTTTCCTGAAACTAAGGGTTTATTACCTTGATGAAAGCGATCCTTATGGCCCGCTTCGCTATGTTACACCCATCACAGTTATTATTATTATAGGTCTAATTGTAGGAACTCCTTGGCTGATTGATATACTGCTAAAATCGCTCGGCGGTTTAGAACCATTACCTTTAACAAGTATTGGTGAAACAAGTCCAGAAGCATCCAGAGTAATGCAACGGATTTGTCGAGAAAGAAAATTAGGCATACCCCAATTGTTTGTTTTACCTGATAGTACCCCCTTAGTTTTTACTTACGGAAATTCCCGAATCAATGCGCGAATCGTTGTCAGTCAGGGATTACTCGAACAACTAACAGATGACGAAATAGCTGTTATTTATGCGACTCAATTAGGGCATCTTGTTTACTGGGATTTTGCCTTAATGTCTTGGGGAGTTTTAGTTAGTTTATTACCTTACGTTGTCTATTATCAATTCAGTCAATCTGCTGAGGATAGTGAGAATGGGATAGTGCGGTTTATTGGTGGTGCGATCGCAGCTTTAGCTTACGGGTTATATTGGTGTTTTCGCTGGCCTATTTTGTGGCTGTCTAGAGCTAGAATTAACTTTAGCGATCGGCTAGCCTGCGAAATTACCGGAAATCCCAACGCCCTCACTCGCGCCTTACTAAAAATCTGCATTGGCATTGCCGAAAACATTCAAAAACAAAGAGAAACTAGCTATTTATTAGAAAGTTTTTCCCCATTAAACATCGTCGGAACTCAGCAAGCAATGACTTTTGGTAGTCTGTATCCGCTGACTCCCTTAGAACCCATTTTAACTTGGGATTACCTCAATCCTTATCGACGTTGGCTAACAATTAATAACTCCCATCTTCTCTTAGGAGAAAGGTTGCGAATCTTAAATCGTTATGCTCAATACTGGAAGCTAGAAACTGAGCTAAACTTTCCTAATGAACCTGCACCAAGAGGCAAAGTTTTTCAGCTTTTACTACAAGGATTACCTTATTTGGGAATCTTTTTAGGTTTAGCTTTGGGCGGTACACTTTGGCTAATTGGCGGAATCAGTAATCGACTCAAACTAAAGCAAGTATTACTAGACTGGATGTGGGGAGATTGGTCACTAATTTATGGTTGTCTTTTAATAGGCATTAGTTTAGGCATTTTATTCCGACTTAATGCTTTTTTTCCCGATCGCAAAACCCCATCCCAAAAACAATCTCCCAGCCTACCTCAACTCTTAACTAACCCTGCCACACTGCCAATTGATACACAACCAATTACCTGGGAAGGAAAACTTTTAGGTCACTACGGCGTAAGTAACTGGCTGTGTCAAGACCTAATTTTACAAACTGCCACAGGCTTAATTAAATTACATCACTTCTCTTGGTTTGGCCCTTTAGGAAACCTATTCTCTCAACCGCGTCCTAGCGAAATGGTAAACCGTAACGTCACCATTACAGGTTGGTTCCATCGTGGCGCTACCCCTTGGCTAGATGTGAGAACTTTACGCACCCAAACAGGCACAACCATTTACAGCAGCCACCCAACCTGGTCTTTTATTCTGGCATTAGCAGCTGCCCTCTGGGGTGCTTACATAATTTATCAAGGCGGTTAGGAGGAATTGTAAAGAAAAGTTGCGAAACCCGAAAAAAAAAGTTACATTTATTTACAGGAACTTCTAAACCAAAGACTTGACTCAAGTAGTCCTATTGATTAGTTTGACATTGCTTGAAAGCCTTGGTATCAGGATTTCCTCCTCCCAACACAGCAAGCTGAACCAGCCGATAAGCATAGGCTGGTTTTTGTTTGCTACATTTTAAGCACATAGCCCAAGATGCAGGTACAATTTGAAACAGTGCCTATTAAAAGGATGAGAGTTCTGGGTAACTGCGTTTCACCTGTGGGAGATCCAAAATTAGAGCGGAAATCTATCCACAGAACTGGTTAGTGATCGTTGGTCGTGATACCTTAATGAATGGCGTTAACATCTTAGAAAAGCAACATCCGAGCCAAACATCCGATCATCAGATGTGTGATGTAGACTTCTATGCTGCAAAGTTAGGTGTAAAATTTTGGGCACCGAATGGGAAACCAAGCGTTTTTTGACGTGGTGAGCTATTTAATGGTAATTGGCCAGAGAAACACAGAAGTAGTTTTGTGTGAGCATTTGTCAATCCAGTTTCTCCTCAACCAGCAATATAGGAGCGCTGACAAGCAAGTTTGTTTGAACCAAAGTCTGGAGGGATTTTTAATATGTCAATTCGTCTGTATGTAGGCAATTTGCCGAAAGAAGAAATCGATCGCCAAGAATTACAAGCCGTTTTTGCTGAAGCTGGTAGCAATATTTCTACCAAAGTCATTAAAGACCGGAAAACTGGAAAATGTCGCGGTTTTGGTTTCGTCACCGTCCAAAATGATGAACAAGCCGATGAAATCATTGGCAAGTTTAACGGTTTTGTGTTTAAAGACAGTGCTTTAAAAATCGAAAAGGCACTACCTCGCACCAAAGGTCAAAGTGACGAGGACGCAGCACCCCAACAACAACCAACAGTTAGCAGCACTCCCAGACCAAATACCAATAATGCTGGTGGTGGTTCTGGTGAAGGTAAACGTAAGAATAAAAAGTCGCGTCGTCCCTCTGGCGGCGGCAATACGCAGACTTATAGTTCTAACAATGATGCTGTCCAACCCGATCCACGCTGGGCTTCCGCATTGGAAGAACTCAAGCAGCGTTTGGCTGCACAAACCACAAATCCTTAATTTGCTCCCGACTCCGTAAGGAGTCGGTTATTACATCGCTCTAAGGACTTGTTGGTTCGACGATCTGGCTGTGGAAGAATTGCTCCGTAACCGATTACTGGATACATTTTTCTTTAGCCCTGGTTTCGGGTGCCCGAATTTATCAATAAAACTCTAAATAGATGAACAGATTCTCTCTGCTCATCTATTTCTTGTTATCACTATCCCCCGCTTTCGGAGTTATGAGTTCTAAGTTTTAAGTTAACTCAAAACTCAAAACTCAAAATTCAAAACTATTACTTAAAATGACTAACAACTTAACTTATGCCCTTGTCCATGAATGGTTGACACCCAAAGCTACTGGGGGTTCAGAGCTAGTTGTTAAAGAAATTTTGAAGTATATTGATGCCGATCTTTATGCCTTAATTGATTTTGAATCGACAAATCCAGAAAGTTATTTATTTGGGCGTTCTATAGGTAAGACTTTTTTACAAAATTTCCCGTTGGCGAGAAATGGGGTACAGAAATATTTGCCTTTTTTACCTTTGGCGATCGAACAATTAGACCTAAGAAACTACGATATTATTCTTTCTTCTTCCCACACCGTCGCTAAAGGAGTAATCACCACTCCCCAACAATTACATATTTGCTACTGTCACGCCACAATGCGTTTTGCTTGGGATTTAACTTTTGATTACCTAGCTAACAGCTTTATGGGGCAAGGTATTCCAGGAATGATGACACGCTATTTGCTGCATAGACTACGCCAGTGGGATGTTCTTGCGGCAAATCGAGTAGATTACTTTATTGCTAATTCACAGCATACAGCCAGCCGAATTTGGCGTTATTATCGCCGGAAAGCAGAAGTGATTTATCCGCCTGTAAATATCGATCGCTTCTCCTACCAAACCAAAAAAGAAGATTATTATTTGATAGTCTCCCGCCTAGTTAGTTACAAAAAAGTCAGTTTAATTATTCAAGCCTTCAATCAGCTAGGACTACCGTTAATCGTAATTGGTACCGGGCCCCAATTGCCAAAAATGCGCCAACTAGCCCAGCCTAATGTCCAAATTTTGGGTTTTCAGCCAGATGAGGTAGTAGAAAAGTATCTGGCTAATGCTAAAGCCTTTGTATACGCTGCATTCGAGGATTTTGGCATTGCTCCCGTAGAAGCGCAAGCTTGCGGTACACCAGTTATTGCTTTTGGCACAGGAGGTACTTCCGAAACAGTGCGAGATATTCGCCAACATCCTGATACCGGAACTGGGATCTTGTTTGCCGAACAATCAGTCACAGCAATAATAGACGCAGTTAAGACCTTTATTGCTTATGAAGGCAAGTTTAATCCCGAAGTAGCGCGAGATCAAGCCGCTAACTTCTCCCCAGACATCTTTAAACAGCGTTATTTGGGATATGTCGATCGTTGTTGTAGCCGAAGGCAAAAGGCTCCAAGAAAGTTTTGAGTTTTGTAGGGGCAATTCATGAATTGCCCCTACAGAGTTTTCTTGCCCCCCTGCCCCCCTGCCCCTCTGCCCCTCTGCTCCCCTGCCCCCCTGCCCCCCTGCCCCCCTGCCCCCCTGCCCCCCTGCCCCCTATTTCCCATTTCCTAGTCTTAGCTTTATGATGTGGACTGTGTGTGGTGTGAAGTAGTGTAAGGAGTACAATGACTGCCGAAAGCCCTTTTGTCTCCCCCAGATTATTTCGGGGGTTGAGGAAGCTTAGTTTCCAGCCACTCCGGCTCGAAGGCGAAAACCGAAATCTATCTGTAAAGATTTTCTCTCGGGATCTTGCCCAGCGCAGCTTTGATATTGTTTTTTCTCTCGCCGTATTGATTTTGTTTGCGCCCGTCTACCTGCTTTTGGCTTTGTTGATAGCCATCATTTCCCCGGGGCCAATTTTTTATCTTCAGACACGCATTGGTAAAAATCACCGACCTTTTAAGTGTATAAAATTTCGCACTATGGTTACTAATGCCGATGAAGTTTTGCAAGATATGTTAGCCAGACACCCAGAACTTCGCCAAGAGTATGCAGATAATTTCAAACTAAAAAATGACCCAAGAATTACCTGGATTGGTAAATTTTTGCGAGTCACCAGTTTAGATGAATTTCCGCAATTCTTGAATGTTTTAAAAGGAGAAATGAGTGTCGTCGGGCCAAGACCGCTAGTACCTGATGAACTGTTTATGTATGGGAGATATATCGATAAGGTATTGACTATAAAACCAGGAATTACAGGGATTTGGCAAGTTTCTGGACGGAATGATATTCCTTACGATCGCCGAGTCAAAATTGATGTTTACTATGTCAATAACCGCAATCTTCTGTTAGATTTATGGGTGATTTTCAAAACCATTGGTGTAGTGCTGTTTCCTACAAATAACGGTGCTTACTGAAAAATTAGTTGAGCTTTGTTCGACCGTAGAGGCTAGCTTAAAAGTGAAAGGGGAAAGGTTAAAATATTCTTTTTTCCCCTTCGCTCAAGTTTACCTGTAAGTAGGGGTAGAATAAGTAATTATTTTTCACCCATTTTTACGTAAAAGCTCTGAAGCTTAATGGCTAATCTATGAAAATTTAAGGAATTTGCAAAAAATTTGCAAATTTTACACATAGACTTGTTAATCTGCTCACAGAGTTTGGGTTAACTTAAGTGAAGGAGTGAAAAACCATCAGATAAAGTTCAAGGAAATAAAGAAGATGACTAACAGAAAGCGGGCGCTACTCACTGGTATTACTGGTCAAGATGGTTCTTATTTAAGTGAATTCTTACTGGAACAGGGTTATGAAGTTCACGGAGTCATTCGCCGGACTTCCACGTTTAACACCGATCGCATCGATCATATCTATGTAGATCCACACAATGAGTCAGCGCGGTTATTTCTGCACTACGGCGACTTAACTGATGGCGTGACCCTACGCCGCATTTTAGAAGAAGTCCAGCCAGTAGAAATTTTTAACTTGGGAGCACAATCCCACGTCCGCGTCAGCTTTGACTCTCCTGAGTATACAGTTGACAGCGTGGCAATGGGAACCTTGCGCCTGCTAGAAGCGATTCGGGACTACCAACATCGGACAGGGATTCAAGTTCGCTTTTATCAAGCTGGTTCTTCGGAAATGTTTGGTAAAGTACAGGAAATTCCCCAAAAAGAAACTACGCCTTTTTATCCCAGAAGCCCTTATGCTTGCGCTAAAGTGTATGGTCACTGGCAAACTGTGAACTATCGTGAATCTTACGGTTTGTTTGCTTGTAATGGAATTTTGTTTAACCATGAAAGTCCCCGTCGTGGTGAAACCTTTGTAACACGCAAAATTACACGGGCGATCGCACGCATTGTAGCTGGAAAACAAAAGAAAATCTACTTAGGTAATCTCGACTCTAAACGGGACTGGGGCTACGCTAAAGATTATGTCAGAGCTATGTGGTTGATGTTGCAACAAGACCAACCAGATGATTATGTAATTGCTACTGGAGAAACTCACTCAATCAAAGAGTTTTTAGATTTAGCATTTGGCTTTGTCAATTTAGATTGGCAGAAATATGTAGAATTTGATGAACGTTATCTGCGTCCTGCGGAAGTAGATATCCTGATTGGCGATCCTACTAAAGCTAAACAAAAATTAGGTTGGGAACCTTCCGTAACTTTCCCAGAATTGGTAGAGATAATGGTAGAAGCAGATTTGCAAGCTTTAGGTTTGGAATTACCAAACGGTCATTCACATAAAGCAGCACCAGATATCGCTACCGTTCGCCAAGATGCAGTTGCGATGATTGAGTAAGCATTTTCAGCCCCGACAGCAGAGGTCAACATTATGACAGAATTAGATTTGAAAGATAAGCGGATTTTGGTCACTGGCGGGGCAGGCTTTTTAGGCCGCCAAGTGGTGCAAAAATTAACACAAGCTGGTGCAGATCCACAAAAGATTACAGTGCCAAGATCTCGTGATTACGATTTGCGATCGCTAGAAGCTTGTCAAAGAGCAGTCGATCAACAAGATATCGTTATTCACCTAGCCGCGCACGTTGGCGGGATTGGTTTAAATCTAATTAAACCAGCCGAATTGTTTTATGACAATTTAATGATGGGTACGCAATTAATTCATGCCGCCTATCAAGCTGGAGTCCAAAAATTTGTCTGTGTCGGCACAATTTGTGCTTACCCTAAATTCACCCCCGTACCATTCAAAGAAGACGACATTTGGAATGGTTATCCTGAAGAAACTAATGCACCTTATGGCATTGCCAAAAAAGCTTTATTAGTGCAACTTCAGTCTTATCGGCAACAGTATGGGTTTAACGGTATTTACTTATTACCTGTGAATTTGTACGGCCCTGAAGATAATTTTGATCCGGTAAGTTCCCACGTAATTCCAGCTTTAGTTCGCAAAGTTTACGAAGCCCAACAACGGGGAGATAAAGAATTACCAGTTTGGGGTGATGGTAGCCCTAGCCGGGAATTTCTCTACTCCGAAGATGCGGCACAAGGTATTGTTATGGGAACGCAATTCTTTAACGAACCTGACCCCGTAAACCTGGGAACTGGTTATGAAATTACCATTCGTGACCTCGTAGAATTAATCTGTGAATTAATGGGATTTCAAGGCGAAATTGTCTGGCAAACTGACAAACCAAACGGTCAACCACGCCGTTGTTTAGATGTGGAACGGGCGAAGCAATCTTTTGGTTTTGAAGCGCAAACAGATTTCCGTGAAGGGTTGAAAAAGACGATCGATTGGTATCGTCAACACGCTGAATAATTGTAGGCGAATTTGAAAAGAGCGATCGCATTTTTTCGAGAAAGTGCGATCGCTCTTTTGTACGTTGTTGCGCTTCAGCGCTAAAGCATTTTTGGGCGATCGCACTTGCAATTTTTATCTCTTTATCATATTATGTATATGTGGGAAAATATGCGCTCATATATACTAAATTTTCAACCCAAAAAATCAGCCTTTCAAACAACCCACCCCCAAGACAAATCCCATCAACAATGATTGGCAAAACCCTCAATAGTCGCTACTATTGCATTTAGCCCGGATGCACAGATTCTCGTTAGTGGTAGTGCTGACACAACAATCAAAATTTGGCAGCGGGAGTAAGATAGCCAAATTAGCAGCAGATGATGTACCGGATGTCGCAGATAGACAATTAATTTAAAAACGCAAAACTAAACCAGAAAAATAAAAATATGAAAGCCTACGAATTTCCAGCCTAAATCACAGCCGAAGGTAAACTGGAATTAGCCGACGCAGAAAGCAAATTTATGTCTGCTAAAATACGCAAGCAAATTTACATTGAACCTCATCTTTGAAAAGCAACTGAAAGAGATCGCCAAAAAAACCAGAATAAGCGAAGCAGAAATTATTCGTCAAGCGATCGATGTGCATATCACTTCGATTCCAGTGTCGCAAACAAATTTAGCTGCAAATGGAAGCAGAGAAAGAATTTATTAACAGCATCAAAAACCGCAATACCCTACCGGGAGGAAGAGATTGGCGACGGGAAGATCTCTATGAAAGGTAAAATTTTGCTCGATACTAACATTCTCGTCTATATTTATAATATTTGAATTATGGGAAATTATTAATTCAGGAAATTTATCGTGATCAGACAAATCAAAATCATTGTTGAAAAACATGAGGATGGCTACATCGCTTATCCCCTTGGCATTAAAGGAGTGGTAGTTGGAGAAGGCGACACCTACGAAGAAGCTTTAGCTGATGTTAAATCTGCTATCCGCTGCCATATCGAAATATTTGGCAACTCAGTTCTTGCAGAAGAATCTCCCGTTATTGAGGCTTTTGTTGCAGAAACAGAGGTAGCTATCTAATGGATAAATTTCCTGTGGATGTTCCCAAAGCTAAAGTTATTCGGACATTGGAATTACTCGGCTTTGTGATTCTGCGAGAACGGGAACATATTGTGATGGTGCGACAAAATCCTGATGCAACAAGTACGCCATTAACTATGCCGAATCATTCCCAAATTAAAGGCTCAACACTTAGATCTATTTGTACCCAATCAGGTATTTCGCGAGAGGAATTTTTAACCGCATATCAACAAACCTAAAATTAGTCTCTCTTATTCGCAAAAATAATAGGTAAACCTATTGACTAGGTTGATTTTTTTATGCTATGATGATTTGGACGAGGAAGAATTATTTGGCAAGATTTATTTGGCAAATATTTCGATTATTTAAATGATACAGCAAAAACGGAAGGAAGTAAAGAACGATCGCCCCTTTTTCTCTTTCCTTCCCTAGTGATGAATAACATAATGTATTTTGACTTGCCTTAAATGTGAAAATTAGAATTAAGACCAAGAGAAGATATTTAAGATTTTTTTAACCGCAAAGGGCGCAAAGCACGCGAAGAAAGAGAAGAAAGAGAAGAAAGAGTTTGAGAAGAAAAAACGATCGCACCTTCCACACAAAAAAGTGCGATCGCAAAAGCTCATTCACCTGAATTTAAAACTCAAAAAACCAAGAATTTTAAGGATACAAACCCCTATCTGCCAAAGCTTGAGCCACACGACCCACACCCAAAGTATAAGCCGCAACTCGCAGCGGAACTTGCCGCATCTTCGACTCTCGAATAACTTGATGGTAAGCATGAACCATCAAATTTTCCATTTCTTTGTTCACCCTTTCTTCATCCCAAAAAACGTAAGAAAGTCCTTGTACCCATTCCAAATAACTAACTACCACACCGCCAGCATTAGCTAAAATATCTGGGAGCACAGTTACACCACGATTTTCTAAAGCTCGATCGGCTACTAAAGTAACAGGGCCATTAGCAGCTTCTACCACAATTTCTGCTTGCACTTCATCGACATTATCTTCAGTAATTTGATTTTCCAAAGCTGCGGGAATTAACACATCGCAAGGTAAGGCTAATAATTCAGCATTAGTAACCGCTTTTGCACCCGGAAAACCAACTACACTGCGATGATTTTGCAAAGAATAAGCTTTTAAAGCTGGAATATCCAAACCTTCACGATCGAAAACTCCCCCAGTAGCATCGGAAACAGCAATTACTTTCGCACCCTCTTCATGCAGCAACACCGCCGCCGCACCACCAACATTACCAAAACCCTGAATAACTACTGTTGCACCCGCCAAGCTTCTCCCCCGTTCCGCCATTGCTTCCCGGACAATAATCATTACACCCCGTCCGGTTGCCATTTCCCGTCCTCTAGAACCACCAATGGAAATAGGTTTACCAGTGACTACTCCAGGTACAGCATGACCTACATTCATTGAGTAAGTGTCCATCATCCACGCCATTTCCCTCGCAGATGTACCAACGTCCGGCGCAGGAATGTCAATAGCAGGGCCAATATCTTTAATTAACTCGCTAGTATAACGCCGAGTAATACGCTCCAATTCCCCAACACTGTAGCGTGCGGGGTCAAGCGCAATTCCGCCTTTTGCACCACCGTAAGGAATACCGACTAAAGCACACTTCCAAGTCATCAGCATCGCCAAAGCTGATACTTCGCGCAATGTGACATCTGGATGGTAACGAGTGCCGCCTTTGTATGGCCCCAAAACATCGCAGTGTTGCACCCGATGTCCTGCTAACACTTCCACTCGACCATTATCCAACTTCACAGGAATGGAAACCGTGACTACTTTGCGGGGATGACTTAACACTTCCAGTAAACCTTGATCCAAATGTAACTCTTTTGCCGCTTGTTCTAAGTAACTGCAAGCTTGGTCAAAGGGACAGATATGAGCAGGAGATGGAGCTTCTAGAGGTCGTAATGATGAGGAAACCATAAGTATTTATTCCTAATTATGTATCGCAGCGAACTATGTATCTATCCGTAGACTAACCTAAGATTTTGGAAAAAAAGAGAAAAATGTAGTTTTTGTTACAAAATTTTAGAGTGATTGATGGTAAGTAAAATGGGGGAGAAAATTCCCTAAAGGTAAAGTTGTAGATTTTGGCTCTTAGCTGGGAAAATGAGACGTAGCAGTGTCAAAATCTGAACTACTGGCTGATGATGGTACTGAGCCAAGCTTTGGGTATTGTGTTCGCCGATCTTGAAGAAAGCGCTCAGCCCTACTTTGTTCAAATCCACTTCAGATTGTTGTAAAAAAATAGTCAATAGTTGTGTGTTTGGGTGTTACTCTGCACAACAGCAAAAGTAAAAGGCAAAGAGAATCAGAAAACTATTACTCTGAGGATTTCCATTTTTGCCTGATGGCTTTTGAAATTTGACTTTCTGAGGATATCTATCATCACTATGGCGAAACGGTACGTCCGTGTTCAAACTTCCAAAGGACAGATTTACTACGGGTTATTACAATTAAACCGCAGTGTGATTGTTCTAGATGCACCACCTTGGTTACAAGGTCAACCAACTGATACCCAGTTAGATCCAGACAGTTATCAGCTTTTGGCTCCTTGTGCGCCTTCAAAGGTGGTAGCTGTGGGGAAAAATTATGTGAAACACGCAGCGGAAATGGAGTCAGAAGTTCCGAAAGAACCTTTGATTTTTCTGAAGCCGTCAACTGCGGTTATTCCAGCGGAGACAGAAATTTGGTATCCACCGCAAACGCAAAGGATGGATTATGAAGGGGAGTTAGCTTTAATTATTGGCGATCGCACCATAGATTGCACCCCACAACAAGCACAAGCCAAAATCTGGGGTTACACCATCGCTAACGACGTAACAGCAAGGGATTTACAAAAGCGAGACAATCAATGGACAAGAGCCAAAGGATTTGACACCTTCTGTCCTTTAGGCCCTTGGATTGTGCGAGAATTGACTCCTGGTGCTCGGTTGCAGACCTTTGTCAACGATAATCCACAGCCTGTACAATCGGCTTCTGTGGAGGAAATGGTTTTTAGTCCCGATCGATTAGTATCTTACATTTCCCAAATCATGACTTTACTACCTGGAGATGTGGTTTTAACTGGTACTCCAGCGGGAATTGGGCCGTTACAAGTAGGCGATCGCGTCCGTGTCGAAATTGAAGGAATTGGTTACTTAACTAATACAGTAATCCAAAGACCTGTAATCAATTCCATTAATGTTTCTGAAACCCACAAAAACAACTAACGGACTTGCATATAAACAGCTTCAGAAATTGTTGGAATCTCAGCATAACGTCCCATCAGGGTTTGGATTACTGAGTAGAAAAATGCTGCCACAACTCCTAAAAAGATTGTGGTCATAAGAGTTTGCATCGCAAAGGAAGTAGTACCTAAAACAGGAGCTAAAATGTACCCAAGAATTAAACCGCACAGAGATAGCACAATTCCAATCAGAATTGCCTGCATTGTATTAAACCGAATAAAATGAGGTACTTTTTCGTTCCTCACCACCAAAAAATACAATCCTAAAAACAGAATTAGTGAACCGAAACCAAAAAAAGAACTGTTGATTATTCCATAAATTTGTAACAGCGGTAGCAGTGGCAAAATAAGTATTCTTAAGCTAGGAAATTGACTAAAAAAAGCTCCACTAAAACTTAAACCATCCATCAATGGTAAAAGATAGGGTAAGCTAGCAAAAATGCGATCGGCAACCGTTGTAGTACCCCGCCAACTCATCTGAGAATTCTCCTGCGCTAAACGTGCATATAAGTTCAGGATAGCGCAGTTACCTACATCAACGCCGAGATTACCTGCGAGAAAGCTAGAGGTGCAGTTGTACTCTTCCCTAACCCCTAACCCCTAACCCCTATTGAATATTTGCCACCCGAAAACCCATTTGACACTGATACTGATCGGGTTGATTTTCCGAAAGTTTGCGAACTGCTTGACCACAACAAAGGTGATCGCCTCTCCAGCGAGGTTGACCACTGCGATCGGCTAGTAAACAGCTTTGACAGACTGTTTGCAAAGCAATAACTTGATCTTCCATCAAAATAACTAGCATTTGGCAACTCCAGCGATCCCCATCTGCACTGAATATATTTTATGTCAAGTTTTTTGCCAGAAAGTGTGGAAACATACAGACCTTAACAACTCGCAGCATAAATTTAACTAATCTAAATGTAGGGGTAATTCATGAATTACCCCTACATTTAGATGTTCTGGGGCAACTACCAATTACCAAAGAATTCCCTAAACCTGTCTTAGTCCCGATCGAACAGCGCTATGATCGAGTACGCATTGAATTCATAATGGAAATTTTCTGGGAATTTACTTCGTGGCACAATCTAACTTAGAATTTTTAGCTCAATCCGATCCCTTGGTTGCAGAATTAATTCAGAAAGAACTCCAGCGCCAACGCGATCACTTAGAATTAATTGCCAGTGAAAACTTTACCTCGGCTGCTGTGTTAGCAGCGCAAGGTTCAGTTTTAACTAATAAATACGCCGAAGGTTTACCTGGTAAGCGTTACTACGGTGGGTGTGAATACATCGACCAAATTGAGCAAATCGCCATTGACCGAGCAAAACAACTGTTTGGTGCGGCTCATGCTAACGTTCAACCCCATTCTGGCGCTCAAGCAAATTTTGCTGTATTTCTGTCTTTGCTGCAACCTGGTGACGCATTTATGGGGATGGATTTGTCTCACGGGGGACACCTGACTCATGGTTCACCAGTCAACGTATCAGGAAAATGGTTTAAAGTTTCTCATTATGGCGTAAGTCGGGAAACTGAGCAGTTAGACTATGACCAAATTTTAGACTTAGCTAAACAACATCGTCCGAAATTAATTATTTGCGGTTATTCGGCTTATCCGCGCATTATTGAATTTGACAAATTCCGGGAAATTGCGGATGCAGTGGGCGCTTATTTAGTCGCAGATATTGCTCACATTGCCGGATTGGTAGTTACCGGACATCATCCTAACCCAATTCCTTACTGTGATGTTGTCACCACCACGACTCACAAAACTTTGCGCGGACCTAGAGGTGGTTTAATTATGACTCGTGACCCAGAACTAGGTAAACAGTTGGATAAATCTGTGTTTCCTGGTACTCAAGGTGGACCATTGGAGCACGTCATTTCGGCGAAAGCAGTTGCTTTTGGGGAAGCTTTAAAACCTGAATTTAAGACATATTCGGGACAGGTAATTGAAAATGCCAAGGCGATGGCTAATCAATTAGTGAATCGGGGCTTTAAGATTGTTTCTGGTGGGACAGATAACCACTTGATGTTGGTGGATTTAAGATCGATCGGCATGACTGGCAAACGTGCAGATCAATTAGTCAGCGGTGTGAATATTACTGCTAATAAAAATACAGTTCCGTTTGATACTGAATCACCTTTTGTTACTAGTGGTTTAAGGTTGGGTTCACCTGCAATGACGACAAGAGGAATGGGAACTGCTGAATTTACAGAAATTGCCGATATAATTGCCGATCGATTGCTAAATCCAGAAGATGAAGCAATCGCTCAGGATTGTCGCTTGCGGGTAGCATCGTTATGCGATCGCTTCCCCTTGTACCCTCACCTCTCGATTCCAGTACCAGCAATGGTTTAAAAGCAGAAAAGGGTCGCTAATTCTGCTTTGGGGACAAATCCCTGGAACCGTGAAGCTCTGAAATGTAGTAGACTCTGCCTGACGCTTGTTTGTCGAACTCCTACTGATTTCAGATGCCTTACTTGTACCATCTGATTGCCTTTCTAGTCTCCGCTTTTGTTGTCCTCGGGACTACGCCAATTGTCAAAAAATTTGGCCTGAAAAGCGGATTATTTGACGTACCAGATAAACGTAAAGTTCATCAACGCCCGATGGTACGCTTAGGTGGCGTTTCCATCTTTCTTGGTACTCTAGCTGCGCTTCTAGTCGTTTGGTGGTCTGGAGGCTTTGTAGATGCAAAAGGCGCAATCCTACCTCCTAGTGAAGAATACGAAATTTGGGGAGTCACTCTTGGGGGTCTAGCTTTCTTCCTGATCGGTTTGGCAGATGACTTATTTGGTTTATCTGCTTTTACCCGACTGCTAGTGGAAGTAATTGTGGCTAGTTTAGCTTGGAAAGCTGGTGTTCAAATCGCTTTCCTCTCTATGCCCCTGATCGGTTTGGTGAATTTGCCTCCCTGGATTAGTTTAATTATCACTGTGATTTGGTTGGTGGGCATGGTCAATGCTACCAATTGGATCGATGGGTTAGATGGATTAGCGGCTGGCGTTTCGGCAATTGCAGCAGTGGTAATGTTGATTGTGTGTCTATTTATGGGACAACCAGCCGCAGCATTAATTGCCGCTGCCCTCGCAGGCGGATTAATCGGCTTTTTGCGCTATAACTTTAACCCAGCCCAAATTTTTATGGGTGATGGGGGGGCTTATTTTGTGGGCTTTACTCTGGCTGGCGTAGGAGTAATTGGCTTAGTGAAAACTACGGCTGTAACTTCTGTGGTGTTGCCTTATTTAATCTTGGCGGTACCGATTCTGGATATGTCAGCGGTAATTGTCGATCGCTTGCGCCGAGGTAAGTCGCCGTTTAAACCTGATAAACGCCATTTACATCATCGGTTACTAGAAGTCGGTTTATCCCATCGGATGACGGTGGTATTTATCTATTCTCTGACTGTTTGGGCTGGTAGTCTGGCGCTGGCTTTTGCTGGTATACCTTTTGGCAAAATTTATGCGCTAGGTGCGACGTTGCTGCTAATTTATTCGTCGGGGAAAGTGTGGCAACAGGTCGCCAGAATGAAGAAGGAGGGGTGAAAAAAGCATGGCTGCGGAAATTATTTGTGTGGGAACTGAGTTATTGCTGGGAGATATTTTAAATACGAATGCCCAGTATTTGGCACAGCAGTTGGCTGATTTGGGAATTCCTCATTACTACCAAACGGTGGTAGGAGATAATCCAGAACGGTTAAAACAAGTAATAGCTATTGCTAGCGATCGATCGCAAATCCTCATCTTCACAGGCGGCTTGGGCCCAACTCCTGATGATTTGACTACAGAAACGATCGCAGACTTTTTCGGCAGTCCTTTAGAGGAAAAACCGGAAATCATCGCCGATATTACCCAAAAATACGCCCGTCGCGGTCGAGAAATGACCCCCAGTAACCGCAAGCAAGCCCTAATTCCCCAGGGTGCAGATATTCTACCTAACCGTTTGGGCACCGCACCCGGTATGATTTGGCAACCTCGCCCCAATCTAACAATTTTCACTTTTCCCGGCGTGCCCTTGGAAATGCGGCAAATGTGGCAAGAAACGGTTGTACCCTTTCTCAAAAGTCAAGGTTGGGGAAAGGAAATTATTTACAGTCGTCATTTAAGATTTTGGGGAATTGCTGAATCTGCTTTGGCGGAAAAAGTGTATCATTTACTCAACCTGCCCAACCCAACCGTTGCTCCTTATGCTAGTAAGGGAGAGGTAAAGTTGCGAGTTTCAGCAAAAGCGGCATCTGCCCAAGAAGCCGATCGCTTAATTCAACCAGTAGAGGCGGAAATTCGCCAAATTGCAGGTTTAAACTATTTTGGCGCTGATGACGATTCTTTGGCTTCGGTGGTTGGTAAGTTGCTAATTGAAAAAGGGGAAACTCTTTCTGTGGCTGAATCCTGCACTGGTGGCGGTTTGGGAAGTATGTTGACTAATATTCCTGGCAGTTCCGCTTATTTTATGGGCGGTGTGATTTCCTACGATAACCAAGTGAAAATTTCGCTGTTGGGTGTAAGTGCAGAAGATTTGGCGCAAGTGGGAGCGGTGAGTGATATCGTAGCTAAACAAATGGCTGTGGGTGTGCGAGATCGCCTGAACACTACTTGGGGACTGAGTATTACTGGCATCGCAGGGCCAGGTGGGGGAACAGAAACAAAGCCCGTCGGTCTAGTTTATATTGGGTTAGCAGGGCCAAATGATTTAGTGCAGAGCTTTGAACATCGCTTTAATTCCCTGCAAGACCGTGCTTTAATTCGTCATATCAGTGCTTGTACTGCGATCGACCACCTGCGACGGCAACTTTTGTCCACAAATTGAGAAATTATTAATAAACCTTAATCTAATTGAAATATTGGTTATCATGAAAGAAACCGCTTAAAACAGAATTTACCTATTTTTTCTTAGGTAAGCAGAATTTAGTATAGTTGTATACTGAAAGCTATCTGGTTTTGAGCAGATAAATACACAGTTAACACCGTGTCTTCCCTGGCATCGAGCCAAAGACTAAATATAGTATAGAAGGAGTCATCGGTTCAATGGACTTAATAGAGGAACTACTGGAAACATTGAAAGAATGGGCGCGTAAAATCATGGATTTGGTTCTAGGGCCCCAAGCAGAACCAGAACCGGAACCGATTCCCATTCCAGTAGAAGAACCATATCGTCGTCGTTAATCCTTATAAAAGTCAAAAGTCTAGACATTTGCAAGAACTTAGTATATTGGTACTACACGGCCCCAACCTGAATCTCCTGGGAAAACGTGAACCAGGAGTTTATGGGACTGTAACTTTGGATGAAATTAACCAGCTGTTGGAACGAGAAGCAGAAGCGTTGCAGGTGAAAATTTCGCCTTTGCAGTCTAATCATGAAGGCGCGTTGGTTGATGCGATTCATGCTGCAATGGGGCAGCATCAAGGGTTGTTAATTAATGCTGGGGCTTACACGCATACTAGTGTGGCGATTCGAGATGCGATCGCAGCCGTAGCAATTCCAACGGTTGAGGTTCATTTAAGTAACATTTACAAACGGGAAGAATTTCGCCATCATTCTTATATTGCGCCAGTATCAATTGGACAGATTAGTGGTTTTGGTGCCCAAAGTTACTGGCTGGGATTAATTGCGTTAGTGAATCATTTAAAAAAGTCATAAACTCAAGGTACGTTGTTGGGGGTGAACGGCCCTTGTGCCCAAAAGCCAAAAACCCAAAAACAAAAAATATTAAATAAATTTTTTTTTAAAAAAAAAAAATATTTTTATATAATTTGTAAACCACAAAAAAAAA
>NZ_JBHFNQ010000249.1:0-6056 GCF_041929345.1 Floridaenema aerugineum BLCC-F46 | reverse complement strand
CTTCCCTGCGTTTTCTTTTGGTTTATTGTTGTTTAAAATAAATATTTTTATATTTTTTATATATGTTGGGGGGGGGCTGCAGCCCCACCCCACACGATTTACTTTTTTGTTGGGGGGGGGCCACCCCCCCCGCCTTGGTTTTCACTTTAAAAAATTAATTTGAGTTGTGCCAAAAATCTTTTAATTAGAACGCAGATGAATGCAGATGAAGCAGATAAATTGTCGATTTTCGCCAGAACTTTTTAATGAGATGGTGGGTTATTTAAGGATTTCTAATGCTAGCTGAATTCGTGCTTTTGTTTCGGAATACGGTTCGTTATTATAAGCCATTTCAAGTTCATACTGTGCTTGTAAATTACAGTTTTTAATTCCGTGAATTACCCCATAAATGTGATGATGCCTTGCCCAAGTATTATTCACAGAAGCAGCTATGCGTAATGCCCCAAATGCAAAATCATCAGAACCTACAACACCATGACAAATCGCACTACGACAACAAGAATTATATTTATCTTGTTCAGAACGAACTGTGGCAATAATATCAGATATAGACCTAAAAATCAGAGTGGTATGTCGCTTGGCGATTAACCAATTTATCACTTCTTTAATCACATCAGAGGGAATAGGCAAGCCAACATGGTTTACAATTAACAAATGTAAAATAGTAGCTGCTTGGTCTGAAAAGTGTAATGCTAACTCAGAAAATTTTTCCGGTATCCCAAACTCTCGGCGCAAATTAGGTTCTAAGATAAATTCTTCTAGCAATAAGCCTTGAAAAGATGTATTAGCAATATTTGACTGTAAATTAATACCTGACTGCATAGTAATATTGATTAAGCCGCTCCTACGGTATAACACGCTTATTAATAATTTTATCCGATACATCACAACTTATAAATGCTCTCTATGCTTATAAAGAGTGGCGTTTGTGGGGTGTAGTGCGATTCATTCTTCTATTATGCTTTCGTTTGCGATCGCTTCCTGTTGTTCCGACTCCAAATCGAGCAGATATATCACAAATTATAAATGCTCACTATGCTTACAAGGAGTGACGTTTGTGGGGTGTTGTGCGATCGTGAAAAGATAGATGCGTATGTCAAATCGCAGAAACGAATTCCTGTACAGTAAGTCCAGCAGTACGAATCAAACTACGTAGAGTACCTTTTGCCACCTCACGATGATCTGGGACAGAAAGTGTAACAGATTCTCCTTCTTTGACCAGAATAATATGGCTTCCAGTTTGGCGTACAACTTCCCAACCAAATGATTCAAATACTCGGACAACTTCGCGTCCACTGAGAACAGGAAGAGCAGATGTCATGACTATGCCAAAACCTCTATTTGCTGAGTTTCTATTGTAAGTGGCATACCACGTTCTGCACGGACTTGAAGACAAGCGGCGATCGCATCTTTAATATTCTCCAATGCCTCTTCTTTAGTCTGACCTTGGCTAACACATCCGGGAATACTAGGACATTCTACAATCCATACTCCATCTTCATCTCGGTCAATAGTTACGTTAAATTTCATAAGTTAGTAACAGTTTTATTGTGATAATTTACAGTATACCTTCGTCAACCTACAAAGGTTGAGGCTAGTTTGCGTGGCGTTTGTGGGGTGTAGTGCGATTCATTCTTCTATTATGCTTTCATTTGCGATCGCTCTCCATCTGGTGATTTTTATTTAATCTGTGAAGGCAGATTTTGTCTGTGTAGTTGCGGTTTAACCCTATTTTCTTCTAGTTCTCTCTGAGATAGCATGAAAATAGATTCTGACGAGTTAGAAATATGACTTCAGCATCGAGTGAGCAAACCTCCATTATTCTTACTGAACGTGGACTGACAATCTCAGGTACGCGCATCACGCTATATGATGTCATGGATTATCTAATTGCCCAATATCCTCCTAAGTTCATTCGTGGGCTTTTCAACCTAACTGATGAGCAAATTAATACTGCCCTTGCCTATATTGAAGCAAACCGCGCTGAAGTTGAGGCTGAGTATCAAATTGTACTTAAGGAAACTGAGGAACTTCGACAGTATTATGAAGAGCAAAATCGCGATCTCATTACTCGACTTGCTACAAAACCACCAAAACCAGGTATGGAAGCTGCCTGGGAAAAGCTTCAAACCCAGAAGGCAAAACATCGAGCTAAAATTAAATCCTACTCATGATTTTCCTCGTCGATCGTAATCTTGAAGGACACGCTCTACTTTTGTCGGGTAATATTGTGACGCTTGGCTGGCTAGATCTACTACCAATTCAGTTTATTACCTTTGAAGAGATCGAATTATCTATTACTAGCAATGACGGAGAAGTTTGGCGGTTTGCACAGGCAAATTAAATGATCCTGTTAACAGCTAATCGAAGTATGAAAGGTAAAGATTCTCTGGAGCAAGTCATACGTGAAGAAAATATATCAACTTCATTACCTGTTGTCACCATCGGAGATGCAGATCGAGTTCTGAGCGATCCTGATTATCGCAATCGTTGTGTTGACAGGCTCATTGAGATTGTCTTTGACATTGATGACTACAGAGGTTCAAGGAGACTTTTCATTCCATAAGCTATTGGTTTGCAAATTCATCAGTTAATCGATCGACCATTGTTTCAAACTCTTCTTCTGTGATTTCCTGACGTACCTTTGCAGCTAAACGATCCCATTGTTCATCTGTTGTAGACTCAAAGCGGACTTGCCATGCTTGTTCATCCTTTAATTCTGCTAACAGGCGAGTAGCGATCGCATCTTGTTCCGCTTCTGGTAATTTTTCAATTTCTGCAATTACACGCCTCAATAATTCAGTCATAATTCCCTTTATGAAAGCAACTTATTATATTAGTTTAACTTGCCGATGAACTAGTAGCTATGTCTGAGAGTTTCTTTAGGAAGTGCGATCGCTCTTGTCCATTTTTCCATATAGTTAGCATTAACCATCAACTCAAATTATTAACTATGGACAACACAGCCAAAATTTACACTCTATACTTTGTTTTTGTAGATACCCTAACCTCTATTGGCAACATCGACAATAATAGAGAAAATCCCGGTGAAAAGTTTGATACTGATGCACTTTTTAATAGATTTTTAACTTACGGTAAAGAACAATATTCTGATTTACACTACGATCTAGTTGCCGAAATTGGAGGTATTCATACCAAGGCTGAAGAAGAGTATGGCAGAATTGCCTCCAGAATTGTAAGTTTTTTAGGCACTTTGCGAGATGGAAAGAATGTAGATTTGGTTTTTGCCCTTTGGATTGCTGTAGAATTAGCTTTGAGTTTTTATTTCTCAAATTGTCTAAATCAGCCTAACTTGGTTTATGATTTGGAGGAAAAACTGAGGTTGGGTCATGAAAAGTACTTAGCAGCACAATCTAATTCTGAAGAGTGGCAAAATATTGATTCCATAATTAAGTCTAAGTTGGGGAATTTCTAAGCCTGTGATTGAAGAGAAAAAAGACAAGAAGTTTCAAGGGTTAATTGCTCTGGCAATTATCTGGTTTTTGGGTGTTCTGTGCGATCGCCTTTGGTTCGCTCTCGACCATTCTACCCCAGCTTGGGATCAAGCGGAATATCTTACCGGAACTCTAAACTATTCCCAAGCTTTACGCAATCCTCAGATCTTTTCTGGGGAATGGTGGGTTAATTTTTGGCAAATATCGTCCAAAATACCACCTCTAGTTTATATTTTAGCAGGCTTTGTCCAAAATGTCTTCGGTAGGGGGCAAGATCAAGCAACTATTGTTAATCTATTTTTTAGCGCTATCCTGTTATTTTCGGTTTATGGTTTGGGGGTTTATCTATTTAGTATAGAAGTTGGTTTGTTGGCGGCTGTTATCTGTCAGCTTTTGCCTGGTTTGTATCGGTTTCGCTTGGATTTTTTGTTGGATTATCCCCTAACTGCTGTTGTTACTTTTAGTTTTTTCTGTTTGACTGTTTGGCGTTTTTTGGGAACCGCAGAGACGCAGAGGACGCAGAGGAAAGAGTGGTTTTGGGCGGTGATATTTGGCCTTTCTTTGGGAGTGGCTTTGATGGTGAAACAACCTGCTTTGTTGTTTCTGGTGACTCCGATTTTATGGGTTTTGATTGAAAGTTTGCGGAAGAAGAGATGGGAAAGGTTAGCACAGCTTTTTACTGCTTTTTTGGTTTCGGTTTTGGTGTTTGGTTTTTGGTATCGGATTAATTGGTTGTTGATTTTAACTTCGGGGAAAAGGGCTACTGTGGATTCTGCGATCGCAGAAGGCGATCCCCCACTCAATACCTTAGCTGCTTGGACTTTTTATTGGCAAGATTTACCTTATGTGGTTTCTTGGGTTTTATTATTAGTGCCAATTGTCGGTTTATTGATTTATTATGTTAAAGCTAAGGTGAAAAATCCGCAAGCTAAGGTTTTAAATCCGAATTTGTCATGGTTGGCGGTTTTTTGGATTGGTTCTTATCTGCTTTGTTCTTTGAATATTAATAAAGATACTCGTTATGTTTTGCCTTATTTGCCAGTTTTGTCTGTCTTTTTAGCTTATTGTTTAACTCTCTGGAAAGGTCGCTTTGCTAAATCGATTCGTTGGGGTACAATTGGTTTAGCATTTTTGTTAATGTTGTTCAATCTTTACCCTTTGGGTGGTGCTTGGTTAACTCAATTTTTGAGTCCTCGATTTCAACATTATATTTACACTGGTGCGGAATTCCCCCAACAAGAAGTTATCGCAGAAATTATCCAAACTGAACCTTATTTACGCTCAAATTTGGGGGTTTTACCTTCCACTCCTAAGCTGAATCAACATAATTTTAATTACTTCGGTGCTTTGCGAAATTTTCAAGTTTACGGTCGGCAAGTTGGAACTCGCAAAAAGTTTGTTCCCCAAGATGCGAGGAGTCTTTCTTGGTTTGTCACTAAAACAGGCGATCAAGGTTCTGTTCCCTCGGAAGCGCAAAGTCAAATAACCCAAATTGTCGAACAGGGAAATGATTTTAAGTTACAGAAAAGTTGGAATTTACCCGATGAAAGTAATCTGAATCTTTACCGCAGTAAACAACCACCTGTAATCGTTCAACCTTTGGCGAAACCTTTGGGGAAAGTTACTTTAAATAAAGTTACTGTCCCCGAAAAAGTTGCACCTGGATCTCCCGTTCTGGTAATCTATGATTGGTCTGGTTCTTGGCAACAATTACAATCAGGTGTAGTACTTCTAACTTGGTATAATTCTGCTAATCCTAAGCAATCTCGCTGGTTACACGATCGCGCTTTGGCTATGGGAAATTTATATCCATCAAATCTGCCAAATAATAATTCAGGATTTCGCGTTGTGGAAAAAATGGCAATGCTTCCCCCCGCAGAATTAATACCAGGAAATTACAGTTTGTCCGCAACTTATATAAATCGCAAAACTGGTGAAAGTTACCAAATTCAAACGCCAAAAGTTGCTGTAACGATCGATCCTAATGCTAACAAAATTCCTGCGCCAGAATTGGATTTAATTACTCAATTACGCACTCTAGCAATTTC
Organism: Floridaenema aerugineum BLCC-F46; assembly: GCF_041929345.1. Classification (NCBI taxonomy): domain Bacteria; kingdom Bacillati; phylum Cyanobacteriota; class Cyanophyceae; order Aerosakkonematales; family Aerosakkonemataceae; genus Floridanema; species Floridanema aerugineum. Next base: position 553 of record NZ_JBHFNQ010000249.1, on the reverse strand, counting down.
TTTACCTGAAGGGCCAAAAGCACTCGATCGCGTGTTCGATGAAATTGGTAGAATTAATCAATATGACCCAACTCAAGATTATTTGCAACAAGCGGAAACAGCTTTGAAATTTCGCCTGAAGCAAGAACCAAGTAATTGGGAATTGGCTTATAATTTGGCATTAGCTGAAGTTTTGCAAAGAGATGTGCAAGGAGCGATCGCAGCCCTGCAAAAAGTCACTCAGCTAGACTCCCAAAACCCCTACGCCTACGCTTATCTCGCCTTCGTACACCTGTACAATTGGAACCCCAAAGCCGCCCAAATCGCCCTTCAGCCAGCCTTAGCAATCAATCCTAACTCTCCAGAATTGCAAGCCCTTAGCGGTGTCGCTTCCGCAATGCAAGGTAATCTTATAAAAGCTTGGCGACAACTTCAGCCGATTCTTAACAATAGTTCACAATAAACTGAGGTACGTTGTTGGGGGGGAGGGCGAAATATATGGGTGGAGCCCCAAAAACAAAAATTTATTTTTTTTTTTTAAATAATGGTGTGTTAAAAAAAAATAAAAAAAAGT
>NZ_JBHFNQ010000248.1:0-2399 GCF_041929345.1 Floridaenema aerugineum BLCC-F46 | reverse complement strand
CCTCCCCAGTCATCATATAAGTTAACGCACAACCCAATGCTTCTTCAAACAACTTATCATCAGCTGGATTAACTTTAATAATATTAGCCCGATGCTTCAGTACCCGTTGCAAAGCTTCAGCGCGTGAGGTTTCCGGTTCTGGATAAGTCACATCAGGCAACCCAAACCAAGGCCCACTATCCACCTGTACTTGATTGCTTTTGGTTTGCGATTCCTCATTTGACCAACAACCCCCCATTTGTGGTGGCAAATCATGAGCATGGGTATGAAAATCACTTTGAGTGCCACGATAAGTCGAGCGACTTTCCATCGCCGCAAACCAATCTGCCAAACGTGGGTTCTCCTCCCTTAAAGAATAGCCCTTGTAATAGTAAAGACTGGCATTCATGCGCTCGATATATGGCGTAAATATTACATCGGCAGTGCTAAAATTATCCAAAAAGTAAAAGCCCACAGTACTGCCTAGTGCATCCTCAACCTTCTCTACCACTGCTTTGAATTGCTCACTGTGACGTTGTTCATCACGAGTAGACCTGGCTCTTGAACAAAGCCAAGAACACCAAGCTCTAAATAAAAGTCGCTCCAGCCGCCTCAATGGGAGAACTTTGGCATCTTCCATCCCATAAGCTAAGGAACCAAATACTTGTTCCAACGCCAGCAAAATATCATCACTTTCCGTAATCACCCGCCCGTCTAGCTCCAGTGCTGGTAACATCCCTGATGGCACTATGCCTTTGTACCAGCTTTCTTTCTCCCCATAACAAAACATGGTCACTTTTTTAATCCGGTAGGGAATCTGCTTTTCCTCCAGCCACAGCCAGACTTTCTGACAGTAGGGACACCAAGCATGATGATCCCGATATAATGTCACTCGCACATCGGATTCACTCTTCCCAAATAAGCGCAAACCAGCTTGAGCATTGGTTGGCCCATTAACCGTATCTATTTGAAAGTCTGTGAGGGTTTCTAGTTCTGGAAAGCTTAATCGGGTGACGCTCATGGAAGGTTATGAAGTTATTTGGTATCGAGCTAAAACTGTATCCATCATATCCATACAACTGACTCTTTGTAAAGAAATGTAAAGTTATTGACTAGGTGTTCTCTAGGTCAAGAATCTAGATATGCGTCTAGATTATCTATAGCTGATGAAAAGGAGCAACAGGTCGCTTCGGATTATTTAATAATCGTTCAAAAGCTTGCTGCTGATGATGTTCATCCAGCCAAGCATGATAAGTTTGGATATGTATCGCCACCGAATGCCCCATTTGCTTCGCCGCTAACGACACCTCCAGTCCATACTCCATACTCCTGATTGCCCAAGCATGACGCAAATCGTAAGGACGAAACTCCATGCCCTGTCTGCGAAAATACTGCGATACTCTTTGCCCCAACTCCTTATTATTCCTCCCTGTACATTCCGGCACTTTGACATCCATTAGCTGCCAATATTCCACCCATTCAGGATGTAGAGGCCAAACTCTCCTTTCCCCTGTTTTACCTTCCATTACCCGCAACACACCCCCTTGTCTGGGAAAATGTTCTAAGTCCAAGTGAAACACTTCATGGGGTCTGAGTCCATAAGTTGCCAGCATTCCGAAACACCATTGCCATTGGGCATTAGTAATTTTGTTTCTCCAAAGTGCTATTACTTCATCACTTGGTAGTTCTCGCTTGCTTACTTTCGTGGGCGAATAATTCCCACTAAACCTTTTTACATCGAAATTAAAGTTAGCTATCTCCACTAATTTAGCCAACGCTAAACAAGTTTTCTGTCGCATTCTTGTATCTGGATTTGTCGCTTTAATTGCTGAGATTATGATTTCCTTTGACAGTAACTCGTTCTGTGGTAAGCGGCTAAAAACTTCTTCGTAATTAGTTTGCCAGGTAGAAAGTGACTTGGGAGTTTGCGATCGTCGCATAAAGTAATCTGCTTTTAAAGCTTGGATATAATCGGCGATCGTCTTTAACTCATTACCTATTGGATTATGCCGTAAATAAGGCTGCCAATCAAACTCTCCTATTGCCAACAATCCCCCTACCTGACGCGCTGCTTTTTCTGCGCTTCTTATCCCTTCAATAGTTGCCTCTATCCCCAGAGCAATTTCTTGTTGATATGGTTTAGTTTTCTCACTTCCCGGGCGAGGTGGTAAAGTTCCTCGTAAATATAATCGATTCCCTTTTTGCTGAATCGTGACTCCCATTTTACCAGCCTTCAACCTTTGATTAACTATTAATAATTGACTGTCGAATTTTGTGGTTGACATTTTCTTACTGAACTTTAATAGTATAAATTTTTACTTTTTACTCAAACTGATGGTTTGATTACCCAGAAAAGAGGAATTTTTGCAAGTCCTTTACTGATTGGATTTGGAGAAATGAGAGTAAAAATGATTACCTGT
>NZ_JBHFNQ010000247.1:0-12829 GCF_041929345.1 Floridaenema aerugineum BLCC-F46 | reverse complement strand
AAAAACCATTGTAAGTAGGTGAAAGTAAATAAAGTAAAAACTAAGGCGGGGAGGCATACCCCCCCCCAAAAAAAAAGTAAAACATTTGGGGTGGGGCAACAACCCCCCCCCAAAATTAAAAAAAAATATATAATTTTTTTTTTGGGGGGGTGTTCCCCCTCCCCGCCTTAGTTTTTACTTTATTTACTTTCACCTACTTACAATGGTTTTTGTTTATGTTTAACTTTTGTGCCAAAAGATAATGTTGATAAAAATTATCGCTTGTTGTTTGAAACTGATGGAACTCACGTTACTAGCTACCGATCGGGTAAACTTCCAGAAGTTGAATTTGTCGAAGGTTGTCTCTAGTTTAATCAAGGCGATATCTGATTAGTTTTCGGATTTTATCGAGAGGTAAGTTAAGTTCTTTGGCGATCGCTTTTTCCACTTCAACAAATTCGATTACCGGGTATTCAAATTCTAGTTCTTTTAGGGATGAACCTGCTGTTTTTACGGTGACTTCTGTATTTTTATTTCGCCGATCGATCTCTGCATCGATCGCCAAAACTGTAAATTCTAAAGTTACTTCCGCTTGTTGGAGTTGTTTACTATCTAACTCAGATTTGATCGTGTAAGTTTGACTCAATACTGTACCATTTAACCATTGTGTACCATACCAAACTCCCAGCGTAATTAACAGCAGAGGTAGCCAAAATTCTAACCATAATTTAGCCAGACGAGTTAGCCAACGTAGGGATTTCATAAATGGTAAAATTTATTACTAAAACCATCACTGTATTTTAAACTAAGTTGTTGACTGATGAAAATTCTCTTTGTAGAAGATGATTTAATCCAGTTAGAAGCACTTTCTGCTGCTATGACTAAAGTGGGGCACATTGTTGATGCTGTCAGTGATGGCGAAACTGCTGGTTGGTTGCTGCGGGAACAAGAATATGATTTATTGATTTTAGATTGGATGTTACCCAAAGTTAGTGGCGTTCATTTATGTCAACAATATCGCCAAGCAGGTAAAACTGCGCCAGTTTTATTTCTCACTGCTAAAGATGCAATTTTGGATAAAGTAACAGGATTAGATGCAGGTGCAGATGATTATTTGGTGAAGCCTGTAAATGTGACAGAATTATTAGCAAGAGTTCGGGCTTTGGCAAGGCGTTCTCCACTTTGGCAAGGTGATATTTTGCAATTAGAAGATTTAGAATTGCATCCCAATTTACTAATACTTAAACGACAAGAGAAATCTATTCAACTCTCTACTAGAGAATTTCAACTAATGGAATATTTGATGCGCCATCCCCGGCAAATTTTGACTCGCGATCAGATTGAACAAGCTTTGTGGGAATGGAATATACAACCGGAAAGCAAAGCTGTTACTATTTTGGTACATCGTCTTCGCCAAAGATTACAATCAGTTGATGCCGAAGATTGGTTACAAACAGTTTACGGCATGGGTTATCGTTTAGCATCTCCTGATTCACTTTTAGCTTAATGTTTTCTCGCAGTCGGCAAAATTTAGCACGTTGGTTTACCCTGTCAATGGGTAGCGTTTTTTTGGTATTTGTTGCGCTTTTTTATTTGCGGGAAGCTCGCGATCGCTTACAAGTTTTCGATCGCACACTACTCAACATCAGTCAAATTATGGCGGCAAATGTTGAGGAAATAGTGTATCAAAACCAACGGCAACTAGACTTAGAAAATGTTCCCATATTAGGAAGCGATGCGATTAGATTGGATACTGAAGTTTTATTTGCTCGTTGGTACACTCCTAAAAAACAATTATTACAATTTGTCGGCCCAATTCCGCCACCAAAATTAAAGGATAAATCAGGATTTGAAACTATTCCAGGCGAGACAGCTAATTACACCGGAAGATTACGCCAGCTGACTTTGCCAGTTTATCGAGAAGGAAAACTTTTGGGATATTTGCAAATAGCTGCTTCTTTAGCACCAGTTGAAGCACCATTGCGACAGTTACAGTTATTTCTAGTTATTGTTGTTCCTTCTATGTTAATAAGTATTACTTTAATTGGTTGGTTTTTAGGCGGTGCAGCAATGCAACCAATCCGACAATCCTATCAACAATTGCAACAATTTACGGCAGATGCTTCTCACGAATTACGCGCACCTTTAGCGGGAATTGTGAGTAATGCCCAGGTAGGATTGATGGAACCCATAGATCCAAAAGAACAAACTTCTCGACTGCAAACAATTTCCCAAGTTGCCGAGTCAATGGGTGTATTAATTGCACATTTATTGTTTCTCGCCCGAAATGAAGGAAAACTGCCACCAGAAGCACTTCGTTCTACAGATTTGGTGAGTTTGTTGCAACCATTTTTAGAGGAATACCATCAACAAACAGCGATCAAAAATTTAACTTTTAGCAGTAATTTACCCGATCGCCCTTTAATTGTCAAAGTAGAACCCGACTTAATCCGCCAAGCAATAATTAACCTTTTGAGTAATGCTTGTCGTTACACATTGTCTGGGGGAAAAATTGAACTTTCAATCATTTCTCAACCTCGATGGGTAGTAATTCAAGTTAAAGATACAGGTATTGGCATTGGGGAAGAAGATTTGCCGCGAATTTTCGATCGCTTTTATCGAGTAGACAAAGTGCGAACATCCCAAACCGGAGGATTTGGACTAGGTTTAGCAATTACCCAGCAAATTATCACCGCACACAATGGACAAATCTCTGTCAAAAGCACTTTAGGCAAAGGTTCAACTTTTGAAATTCGGTTGCCAATTTCTCGTTGAAACCTTCTTGTTACTTTTACCTGCCAATCTGTTTAAAGAAGGCGGAGGACAAAAAGAAGGTGAAATGGTTGGAATAAATTTTTATCTCCCCTGTTCCTCTGTCTTCTTAATAAATAGATGGGAGGTTTTTATGAAGAAAATTGTTCTAGGAATACTTGCTTTAACAGCTATTGTAGGTGCGGGATCGATCGCGATCGCCCAAAGCAAAATTCGAGATTTACATAACGCCAACAGCACCACCATCACCGGAAAAATTGTCCAACTCCGAGATGATGAATTTATCATTGACGATGGTACAGGTCAACTTTTAGTAGATACAGAAGATCGGACTTTGCGAACCGCAAATCTAAAAAACGGTGAAACAGTAACCGTTAGGGGAAGATACGATGATAATGACTTTGAGGTAATTAGTATTACTCGCGCCAATGGTCAAATCATTTATGTTTTTGATGATTGATTTTCGGAAGTATTACTAACAATAACACGCTGAGAAAATCTGCAATTACATCAAACATCAAAAAGAGATCCCCCTAAATCCCCCTTAATAAGGGGGACTTAAAATTCAGTCTGGTTCCCCCATTTGTAATTCAATCTGGTTCCCCTTTTGTGATTCAGTCTTCTTCCCCTTTTGTGATTCAGTCTTGTTCCCCTTTTGTAATTAAGTTTTGTTCCCCCTTAGTAATTAAGTTTTGTTCCCCCTTAGTAATTAAGTCTTGTTCCCCCTTAGTAATTAAGTCTTGTTTTCCCTTAGTAATTAAGTCTTGTTCCCCCTTAGTAATTAAGTCTTGTTCCCCCCTTATTAAGGGGGGTTAGGGGGGATCAAACGTAGCAGACTTTTGGGTAATTGATATTACCCAGGAAACTAGGTTAAAAATTTTGAGGTGAGAATGTTATCTGTTGGTGTGTTGATAGATCTCTGGTGGCGATCGGAAGCTGGAGGTCATGTAAAATGTTGGGAAAGATTTGCTGAAGCTGCTACTTCATTTAATAAACAACTTGACCTAACTCTGTATTTTCTCGGTGCAAAAAACCAAGTTATTCCTCTTGCTCATAATGTTCGCTATAGCATCCACACGCCAATTTTCGGAACTCAATGTTTGACATTTCTCGATCGAATGACAGAACATACCGATCTAGCGCCAATAAATCCCCGGTTATTCTCTCATCTGCAAAAACATGACATTTTGCACGTTACCCATCCCTTATTTACTTTAAGTCAAACCGCCCGAATTTTCGCCCAATCTTCGGGTAAGTTTTTGATAGCTTCTCTGCATACTGATGTTCCCAACTATAGCCAAATTTATACAGCTGATGTGGTGCGTCGTTTGTTTGGGAATGGATGGATAAGTCGCATTTTGTTAGAAAAATTGCAGGTAGATCGACGAACTAAAACTTCTACAATGCGGAAGTTAGAACGTTATTTAACTCAGTGCGATTATGTTTTAGTTTCCCAACCTTCTGACTACGAAAAAGTAGCAGAAATTTTGCCAAAACAGCGGATTTCCTATTTGCGGCGAGGTGTTAATCGTCAGTTGTTTAATCCGGGAAAACGCGATCGCACCAAGCTACAACATCTTTATAACATCCCACCGGAAAAATTTCTTCTCTTATTTGTTGGGCGGTTAGATTCCTGTAAAAATGTCCAAACATTTGCCCAAGCTGTGAAGATTTTACTAGACTTAAATTATCCCGTTCATGCGATAATGGCTGGAGAAGGAAACAACGCTAAAGAAATTCAAAATTTACTCGGTTCATCTGTCACTCTTCCGGGTGTTTTACCTCAATCAACTCTCGCTTGGTTATATGCTAGTGCAGACTTATTTGTGTTTCCTTCACAGACAGAGATTTACAGCAATGCAGTGATTGAAGCAAAAGCTTCAGGACTTCCGGTTTTAGTTTCCTCTCAAGGCGGTACAGCACAACTGATTAATCAATCTGGTGAGGATGGTTTAGTTATTAAACAGGATACAGCGGAAGCTTGGGCAAAGGCGATCGCTTCCTTAATCAATGACCCCGAAAAATTGTTTACCATGCGACAAGCAACTTATCAACAAAGCTTAAAACAATCTCCCTCTTGGGAAACTGTTCTAGCAGAAGATCTCCTATCAGTATGGCTTCTAGCAGAAGATCTCCTATCAGTATGGCAATCATTTGAATTGAGATTTTAGGATAAAATTATGCTTCCTCAGCTTCAGGAATCGGAAATCTCTCCCCAGCTAAATAAGCAGCAAAATGCTTTTTAAAATATGTCCAAGAAGTCATATCATCATCTAAAGGAGACTTCGGCGCATTTTTATATAAAGGCACTCGCGTGTTAATTTCATCTTGCAGTAATTGAGGTAATTCGGTAAAATCTTTCACCTTCAAACCACAAGCACTGTAAATCAAATTACCTGCTTTATTTCCCATTTTCATCCAAGGTAGCCAAGGGCCGATTCTATCCCAAGCAATAAACATTTCTGACACTGTAACTGTGTCTGTATTTTCTAAATCTTTAGTAGGAACTGTCAGTTTAAATAACTCCGCAGCTTGGTAAGTTTCTTGGGGACTGTAATCACTAAAAGTCTCCTCTTTTGCTAAAGAATTGGGATAAGTTGGGAATAAATCAAAGACAAAAGTAGTAATTTCACCGTTTACTTGTCCGGGAAATTTACCTTTAAAATGTCCTTCTACCGGACTATTAGCTACATGAACCACAGTGACAGTTTCTTCTGTCCAAGGGTTTTGCCATTTATGCAAAATTTCGCCTGTTTGGGGGTCAAGATAATAAGTTAACTCCCGTGAAGTAAAATCCCAAGTTTCATCATCATTGGCGATACATCTACTAACACTCATTCCCACAATATTAAACAAGCGTTTCTTTTTTTCACCAGGAACAAAAGAGTAAATTGAACCCGTCCAAGTGAGAAAAGTTTGGCTTCCATCCAGGGAAGAACGTACTTTTACCCATTCTTTAGTATCAAACTCTTTGACTGTATTGATCATCCGTTAATCCTCTGACTACTGCTTTATTTGTTGTCAGTTTATTGTCAAGATAGCGAAAGAACAATAACCACAGAGGTAGGGAAACGTTTAAAGCAATTAGTCGCATTAAATGCCCTGCTGTGACTATTTCTACATCATGATTTAAGGAGAGGGCGACTAAGATCATTTCTGCTGCGCCTCCGGGTGCGGTGACTAGCATACAAGTTAGCCAATCCCAAGGTGTAAACAGCATAGCGAAATCAGCTGCCATAAATCCCGCTACAATAGTTAAGCTTACTGGAATTAAAGCATAAAAAATAGTTCTTTTCTTAATTTTTGGATTGTTTCCCCAAGATTCACCAATGCTAATTCCTAGTAATGCTTGACCGACTAAGTTAACTATATAAGGTGGAGTATAGCTAATTTCGGGTAGAAATGGCGCAGTATTTAAGAAGTAGCTAAAGGTTGTCCCTACTACTAATGCACCGAAGAAGAAAGGGGTGGGAATTTGCCATTTTTTAGCTAGTTGCACTACCAAAAAGGTGCAGGTTAATAGAATTACTAGCAAGAGTAATGATAAACTATCTGTAGGCAACAAATTCCTCATTAAGCTGCTTACTGAAGTACCATTACTGTTAGCTACTGACCGAGCGATTATTGGTATAATAATAACAACGCTGGTAACTCTGATGACTTGAACTAGGGAAACTAGAGAAACATCTTTGTTGTATTCAGCGGCGAAGCTGGACATAATTCCTACACCGCCAGGAGTTGTGGCTAACATCGATGTAAAGATGTTTGTGCGAGTAACTTTAGAGAAAAACCAGCCAATAAACACGCCAGTTATCATAATAAATAGCGTTAAAAATAGGAAGGTTGGTAATTCTGAGTAAACTGCTTCCAGGTTGCCTTTAGCTATGGAAAACCCGATCGTAGTTCCGACTAATGCTTGTCCAATTTTTCTGGCTATTGGATGTGGTTTAATATCCCATTTAGTGAACCGCGAAGTATAAATTGTTAAGGCACCTGCCGCAATACCGCCAAATATCCAAGCGATTCCTCCAATGGGGAATATTTTACCAAAAGCGAAGCCTAAAGGTAAAGAAAGAAGTAGTTCTAAACCCAGAGTTACTAACGAGTTTTTTATTATTCTGTTGTCCACAGTTAAGTTTTTCCTATCTCCTAAGTTAACTACATTAATTGCAGGTTTTCGGCATAAGCCATAAACCAAGTTAGCTGCATCAAATGCTTGATATCAGCGAGGAAGTTTTGATTTGAGTTTTTGTTAATAAAGCAAGTCTGACTAAATATGTGCTGGAAGCCATTTTTAGTTAAATTGTGATTCTTTTGTTTTAATATAGCATTAATACCTACATTAAGGTTCTTCCAGTGGAATGAATTCTTGTTCTATTTGGCGATATTTGGGAATACCGATAAATTCTTGGAAATCTTTGAAATTCACCAATTGAGTAAAATCTGCTGTTGTGCCCTGTTCTTTCAACTGACGGAAACAAGCTGTCATTATCTGAGTTGTGGCTAAAAGTCCGGTGACGGGGAAAAAGGCAATTTTGAAACCGATTTCTTGTAATTCTGAGGCGGAAAGTTGCGGGGTTTTCCCACCTTCGACAATGTTAGCAACTAATGGGGTTTTGGGGAAGGTTTGTGCGATCGCTCTCAACTCCTCCACCGACTGCGGCGCTTCCACAAACAACATATCTGCGCCAGCTTCAATATAAGCCTTTCCCCGACGAAAAGCTTCATCTAAACCCAATGGCCCACGAGCATCAGTTCGGGCGATAATTACTAAACTGCTGTCTCCTCGTGCTTTCAGGGCGGCGCGAATTTTTCCAGCGTGTTCCGCCATTGGAATCACTCTTTTCCCTTCAAAATGACCGCATTTTTTCGGCCATTCTTGGTCTTCCAAAATGATGCCAGCTAAACCCAATTGCACGGCATCTTTAACTATTCGCATTACATTTAAAACATTACCATAACCAGTGTCCATATCCGCAATTAAAGGAATAGATACTGATTGGGCAATTCTGCCAACACTGTACAACATTTCCGTTGCCGTGAGAAAACCATAATCTGGTAAACCAAGAGTAGAAGCAGCAATGCCAAAACCGCTGGTAGCTGCAACTTCAAAACCTAATTGTTCGACAATTTTGGCACCCAAACAATCATAAACTCCAGGGATAACGATAATTTCGGGACGTGCAATTAATTGACGTAGTTTTTGTCCAGCCGACATAGAAGTAAATTTGTGAGAGATAGATTTATAATTTTGCCCTAATTTACTGGGCTATTGGTAGTTTTTTCCAGATTTTCGGTGAGAGAGTTATTAATTAAGTATGCCAGAAGAAAATCAAACCCCGCCTAGAGCATCGCGCACGCTAGTTCGTGCGGAACGTCATGTTGCAAAGCACTTACCAGGTACACCTCAAAGAAGAAAGCTTTTTGAGACAGAAGGTAAAGCTCATGTTTTTCTGGACGAAGAAACAATGCTGAGAGTCACCCAGGAAATTTTTGACCGAGGAGATTTTATCGGAGTGATACGCAATCACGAACGCTACGGACTATTGTTTGATGAACCAATTGGCTATAGAATTGATAGACAAGGCGATCGCATCCCGCTGTACTACGCTGAAAAGGTAAGTAAAAAAACCAGCGTTGTACGGGCAATTTTTGCCGAGCGAACCCTCGTTTAACCGCATATTCTGCAAAACCAAGTGCTTGGGGATCGCTAGCAAAAGCTTTTGGACGATCGCCAAACATATTTCCAGGAAATTGATCGCACAAAATAATTAATGCTAAACAACTTTCTCGGCGATCTTGCCAATGATTTAGTTTACCAGATGCCGCTAATTCGTAATCAGATAAAAAGCGAGTTTTCACCTGTCGATCGAATTCAGCATTTTTGCTAAACCAAACAGCGCGAGGTTTACCATAATTGGATCGATCGGGCGAACCAAACCAAAAGTTTAAAATTTCCTGAAAGTTTGCCATAATTCATAGAGATTGTTAGACAGTTTGATATTATTTAAAAACCAGAGAACCCGAAGAAAAGATGAAAGTAAAAGCAGCAGTTGCCCATAGTGCCAAACAACCTTTAACTATTGAAATGGTTGATTTAGAAGGGCCAAAAGAAGGGGAAGTTTTAGTAGAAATTAAAGCAAGTGGAGTATGTCATACTGATGCTTTTACCCTTTCTGGTGCCGATCCAGAAGGGCTTTTTCCTACTATTTTAGGGCATGAAGGTGCAGGAATTGTGGTGGAAGTAGGATCGGGGGTGAAAAGTTTACAAAAAGGCGATCGGGTTATTCCCCTTTATATCCCCGAATGTCGCCATTGCAAATTTTGTCTTTCCGGCAAAACAAACCTCTGCCAAGCTATTAGAGAAACCCAAGGAAAAGGGGTAATGCCAGATGGGAGCAGTCGGTTTTCTTTGGATGGGAAAATGCTACATCATTATATGGGAACTTCGACTTTTGCTAATTATACAGTAGTCCCCGAAATTGCCTTAGCAAAAATTCGGGAAGATGCACCTTTAGAAAAAGTTTGTTTATTAGGATGTGGCATTACAACTGGAATTGGTGCAGTAATTAATACAGCAAAAGTGCAAGTTGGCGATCGGGTTGTAGTTTTCGGTTTAGGTGGAGTTGGTTTAAGTGTAATTCAAGGTGCAAAATTAGCTGGTGCTAACATGATTATCGGGGTAGATATTAACCCGAATAAAAAGGCATTAGGCGAAAAGTTAGGGATGACTCATTTTGTTAATCCTCAAGAAGTAGAAGGCGATTTAGTTCCTTATTTGGTAAACTTAACTAATGGCGGTGCTGACTTTAGTTTTGAATGTATTGGCAATGTAAATGTCATGCGTCAAGCATTAGAATGTTGTCACAAAGGTTGGGGAACTTGTGTAATTGTTGGCGTTGCTGGCGCTGGCGAAGAAATTTCTACTCGTCCCTTTCAATTAGTTACTGGACGCACTTGGAAAGGTACAGCTTTCGGTGGGACAAAAGGACGCACACATCTGCCAAAAATTGTTGATTGGTATATGGAAGGTAAAATAAATATTGATGATTTAATTACTGAATTTATGCCCCTTGAAGATATTAACAGAGCTTTTGACTTAATGCACGAAGGTAAATCAATTCGGAGTGTGGTTACTTTTTAGATGCAATGACAGGCGATGACAGAATGATAGGCAATGACAGGCAGGATGCCTGTCCTACAAGATGGAAGATTTTTACAAATGACAAATGACAAATAACCAAATGACTGAATCAGGAATTTTTGTACATCAATTTGAGCTTGGGCCTTGGGATAATTTTATCTACTTGATTGGCGATCGCGCAACTCGTACCTGTGCAGTAGTCGATCCAGCTTGGGACGCACCCACAATATTAACAGAAGCGGAAAAATTGGATGTAAAAATTACTCACATTCTTTGTACTCACAGTCACTTCGATCATGTTAATCGAGTCAATGAAATATTAGAAGCAACTGACGCGCCAGTACACATGATGGGAGAAGAAATCGATTTTTCTGGGTTTAAATGTGAAAATTTAGTGCGTCATTCTCCCGGAGATAGTTTAACCATTGGTCAACATTTAGAAATTACCATGATGCACACACCCGGACATACTCCTGGATGCACAAGTTATCGAATTCCTGATGCTTTAGTCACCGGAGATACACTGTTTGTCAATGGTTGTGGACGCTGTGATTTTATCGGTGGAGATCCCGAAACAATGTTTTACACATTGCAAGATTTAGTGCGAAAATTACCCCTAGAAACCACCATGTACCCAGGTCATAATTACGGCGACAAACCAACAGCAACCTTAGATATGCAACTGCAAACAAACCCCTATTTAATATTACCAAAAGTAGAAGATTTTATCAGTCACAGAATGCAAGGAAAAACCCCTAATACTCCCCTTCCCCCCGAACCAAAATGGCATCCTTAAATTCTCTCTTTCTTTCCTTCGCGATCTTTGCGTTCTTTGCGGTTCAATAAAAAGAAATTATGAGTGAATCAGAAGCGATCGCAAAAACCCCATCCCCACGAACCCGCGAAACCTTAAAAAATGACTTCCATCAACTTGGATTACAACCAGAAATGACAATAATAGTACACAGTTCGCTTAGTTCTTTAGGTTGGGTTTGTGGAGGTTCAGTAACAGTTATTCAAGCTTTAATGGATATCATTACGCCAAATGGTACATTAGTAATGCCTACCCATTTCCCCCCTTATTAAGGGGGGTTAGGGGCAGGGCTAATTCATGTTCGGAGGAGAAAATCATTGAACTGGAACAGGAGTGACACAGAACATCTAATGTAGGGGTAATTCATGAATTACCCCTACATTAGATGTTCTGATTCTGTCAAATAGTCCCCTTGTCGGGAAATTTTCTTCAACGACAATGAAGTAGCCCTGGGGTTAGGGGGGATCAACAATATTTGGGATCAACAATATTTAGAACTAGCAACTTGCGTTAATAACAAGTAGAGGGGAAAAATGCAAGAATCACAACGTCAAAGATCGTTGCAAGCGTTAGAAAAATTTCTCGCCACTCCCTTAGCAAGTTTACTGCAAAAAGATAATGCGAAAAATGCGGAATCTGCAACCTTAGCTTTGTTTCATTCCGTCGCTGCTACGGTTCCCGCTTACCAAAGGTTTTTAAATACCCAAAATATTAACCCGGAAACCATTCAAAGTTTAGCTGATTTTTCCCAGTTACCGCAAGTTACTAAAGAAAATTATCTCAAGGTTTACTCGTTAGCCCAATTATGCAAAAATGGAAAGATAGAAAGCTGTGATCTAATCGCTGCTTCCTCTGGTTCTACTGGGAAACCGACATTCTGGCCTAGATTTTTCAGCGATGAATTGGCAATTACTACTAGGTTTGAACAAATATTTCATGATAGCTTTTTTGCTGATACTCGGCGGACTTTAGCGGTTGTTTGTTTTACATTGGGAACTTGGGTAGGGGGTTTATTTACAACTAATTGTTGTCGCTATCTTGCTAGTAAAGGTTATCCGATTACAGTAATTGCACCAGGAAATAATAAGGAAGAAATTTTCCGAGTTGTGCAAGAATTGGGAGGTGCTTTTGAACAGGTGGTTTTGTTGGGATATCCGCCATTTATTAAAGATGTGGTTGATACGGGAATGGCGCGGGGAGTTGAATGGCAGAAGTTTAATATTAAAATGGTGTTTGCGGGGGAAGTTTTTAGTGAGGAATGGCGGAGTTTAGTTGGGGAAAGAGTGCGATCGACTAATTTTTGTTATGACTCTGCTGCACTTTATGGAACTGCTGATGCGGGAGTTTTGGGAAATGAAACTCCTTTGAGTATTTGCATTCGTCGTTGGTTGGCAAATCATCCAGAAGCAGCAAAAAGTTTGTTTGGAGAGTCGCGTTTACCAACTTTGGTACAATACGATCCTCTGAGTCGCTTTTTTGAAGTTGAGAATGGTAATTTGTTGTTTTCTGGTGATAACGGGATTCCTTTAATTAGATACAACATTTTGGATACTGGTGGGATAATTCCTTATGAGGAAATGTTGAGATTTTTGGGAGAATACGGTTTCGATCCTTTGACTGCTTTGGCGGAAGAAAGACCCATTCGGGAGTTGCCTTTTGTTTATGTTTTTGGTCGATCGAACTTCACAGTTTCCTATTTCGGTGCTAATATTTACCCGGAAAATGTCACGGTGGGATTAGAACAACCTGTAATTAAAGAATGGGTGACAGGGAAGTTTGTTTTGCAGGTGAAAGAAGATGCCGATCGCAACAAATACCTCTCAATTGTGGTAGAGTTAGCACCAGGAATTACAGCTGATGAACAGATGAAAGTGGCGATCGCAAACTCCATTCTCTCCCAACTGCAACGACTCAACAGTGAGTTTGCTAACTATGTTCCCCAAGCATATCAAATGCCCCAAGTCACACTCACTCCCACCGGAGATCCAGAATATTTCCCTATAGGTGTTAAACATCGCTATACCCGAAAATGAAAGTACGTTGTTGGGGGGTTGGGCCGGGGGAAAACCCGGAAAAGCCCCCCCCAAACAAAAAAAAAAAAACAAAAAGTGAAAAAAAAA
>NZ_JBHFNQ010000246.1:0-10736 GCF_041929345.1 Floridaenema aerugineum BLCC-F46 | reverse complement strand
GCCTTCCTGCTCCCATCTACGAAGTGTCGATGCCGAAACTCCAACCAAATCTCCAAATTCTGAAACCTTCCACATAACTTACTCATAATAGGCAACTATAAGTAAGTTTAGTTAATAATTTGCCGATTTAGTCAAGCTCTCAGGATCAGAAAGAATATTGAACTATAATAACCTGCTCTGGATTACAATAGTACATTTGTACTTAATTTAACCCTTTCTTTGTTTGTAAGCTCACAGTCTAAAAAGGCTCCCTAGCATAAGAGAGCCTTTTTGTCAAGCTAAATTTAGTCAGAGGTGGTGGATTATGCTAACAATGCTTGAGCCTTAGCTAACACATTGTCAACGCTAAAGCCAAACTTCTCCATACAAACGCCACCGGGGGCGGAAGCACCGAAGCGATCGATACTAACAGTATCGCCTTCAGTTCCCACATACTTGTGCCAACCAAAACTGCAACCAGCTTCTACAGACAACCGCTTGGTGACTGCTTTTGGCAGAACAGATTCTTTGTAAGCTGCATCTTGCGCTTCAAATAACTCCCAAGAAGGTAGAGAAACAACCCGAACTTTCTTACCTTCAGCGGTGAGTTTTTCCGCAGCGGTGACACAGAGGCTAAGTTCTGAACCAGTACCAATCAAAATCAACTCTGGTGTACCTTCACAATCAACTACGACGTAACCACCTTTGGTTACGCCTTCGATCGAAGTACCTGCTAAGTTGGGAACGTTTTGACGGGTAAACGCTAACAGGGTAGGCTCATTTTTCTTGGCTTTTTCGATCGCTACTTTATAAGCGCCAGAAGTTTCGTTACCATCAGCAGGACGAATCACTGTTAAGTCAGGAATCGCCCGTAAAGAAGCGATAGTTTCGATCGGTTGGTGAGTTGGGCCATCTTCCCCTTGTCCAACTGAATCGTGAGTCATTACCCAAATTACGCCAGCTTCAGACAATGCAGATAAGCGGATTGCCGCCCGCATATAATCTGTAAAAATCAAGAAGGTAGCGCCATAGGGAATTAATCCTGAACGATGCAGCGCCATCCCATTACAAATCGCACCCATCGCGTGTTCCCGTACCCCAAAGTGGATGTTGCGGTTTTCGTAATGCCCTTTCTGAAACTCACCAATACCTTTGAGTTCAGTCAAGTTGGAGTGAGTCAAGTCAGCAGAACCACCTATTAACTCAGGTAAAACTGGGCCGAGTTTGTTCAGGCAAGTTTCTGAGTGCTTCCGGGTAGCTACACCTTTGTCTTCCGGGGTGTAAGTCGGCAATACTTGATCCCAACCATCGGGCAATGCACCACTCAGGAAACGTTCAAATTCGGCTGCTTCTTGGGCATACTTAGCTTTGTATTCATCAAAAGCTTTGTTCCACTCTTCTTCGTAAGATGCACCGCGTTCTACTGCTTTGCGGGTATGCTTGAGTACATCTTCTGGGATGTCGAAGGGTTCGTATTGCCAGCCCAAATTGTCACGGGTCAATTTTACTTCGTCTGTTCCCAAAGCGGCACCGTGAACGCCTGCGGTGTTTTGCTTGTTGGGAGAACCATAACCAATAGTGGTTGTCACCTTAATCATGGTTGGTTTGTCGGTGACAGCTTTGGCTTCTTCAATGGCTTTAGCAATGCCATCTAAATCGGTGTTACCGTTTTCGACATGGAGGACGTGCCAACCGTAAGCTTCAAACCGCTTAGAAACATCTTCGGTGAATGCTACATCTGTAGAACCGTCGATCGAGATGTGGTTGTCATCATACAGGGCGATTAGTTTACCTAATCCCAGGTGTCCCGCAAAAGAACAAGCTTCGCCGGAAACGCCTTCCATGTTGCAACCATCACCGAGAATTACATAGGTATAATGGTCAACAATTTTGGCATCGGGTTTGTTGAATTTAGCGGCGAGGTGGGCTTCAGCCATTGCTAACCCTACTCCATTGGCAATTCCTTGTCCGAGTGGCCCAGTAGTAACTTCTACCCCAGGCGTAACGAAGTTTTCTGGGTGTCCGGGAGTTTTGGAACCCCACTGACGGAATTGTTTGATATCCTCGATCGAAACGCTATCGTAGCCCATGAGGTAAAGCAGAGCGTACTGCAACATGGAGCCGTGACCTGCGGAGAGGACGAAGCGATCGCGGTTAAACCACTGGGGATTTTTCGGGTTATACCGCATAAAGCGATCCCAGAGCACAAATGCCATTGGCGCTGCGCCCATTGGCAATCCTGGATGTCCAGAATTTGCTTTTTGTACCGCATCTACTGCGAGAAAGCGGATAGCGTTAATACAAAGTTCCTCTAGGGATTGAGTTGCAACAGCCATAATCTTTTCTTGTTAACGACGATCGGAAACTTGGTCGGTGTACTAAATTTTGGCGCTCTGGATCGCCCCAAAACATTATCACCCATCATCCCATTTACCGGAGCGATGGGCAAGTATTTTTGCTTATTGACATCCTCTCACCACTAATCGCCAGCGATGTAGCAGGAGATTCTTCCCCGGTTGCCCAGAGGAATTACTGGCTCATTCAGTCCGCTTAACTCCCTGTAGCTCTCGCCACAGTTAGCCAGAGGCGGGTCTGTCCCCAGTCATTCAGGATTTTGTCCTCAGTTCCCGGATGCCCTCCGGTACTGTTTTTTACATTAGTCTTGGTTTGGTAATTGGAATGAATTTGTCTGCGTTTACCTTACCAACTACCACTGAGAAAGTTAAAAGTTAAAAGGCAAAAGGCAAAAGAATAGCTCTTACTTTTCACTTTTCACTTTTCACTTTTTACTTTTTACTTTTTACTTTGTAGGGGCGGGTTGCAAAGCAAAATTTCCGATCGCAGCCAAACATTAATAACCAAACCCACCACTAGGAAGCAACGTACTTTTTAAAAGCTAATGTGACGTTATGACCCCCAAAACCAAAGGAGTTGGAGAGGGCAACTTCCACTGTTTGAGCGCGACTTTGATTTGGGACATAATCTAAATCGCATTCTGGATCGGGGTTTTCTAAATTGATCGTGGGTGGAACTCGATCGTTAGCTACTGCCATTGCCGCTGCTACAGCTTCAATGCCACCGGAACCGCCCAGCAAATGACCTGTCATCGATTTAGTGGAACTAATCGCTACTTGATAAGCGCTTTCGCCCAAAGCTGTTTTAATTGCTTTGGTTTCGTTGGAGTCATTAGCGGGTGTGCTGGTGCCGTGAGCATTAATGTAGCTAATTTGGTTTGGAGTTAAACCAGCATCTTTTAAGCATAGCTGGATTGCTCTAGCGGCTCCTTCTCCCCCAGGGACTGGGGAAGTCATGTGGTAGGCATCACAAGTCATGCCATAGCCAACGATTTCGGCGTAAATTTTGGCTCCTCGGCTGAGGGCGTGTTCTAGTTCTTCTAAGATCAGGATACCTGTGCCTTCGCCCATGACGAAGCCATCACGATCGCGATCAAACGGACGAGAAGCATGAGCCGGATCGTCATTTCTGGTCGATAATGCCCTGGCTGAGGAAAATCCCGCAAATGACAAAGGCGTAACAGCTGCTTCTGTCCCACCACAAATCATCGCTTGGGCATAGCCTCTTTGAACTAGGCGAAACGCATCTCCGATCGAATTTGAACCAGCGGCACAAGCAGTTACAGAGCAAGAGTTTGGCCCTTTTGCCCCTGTATGAATTGCCGTTAACCCCGCAGCCATGTTAGCAATCATCATCGGAATCATAAACGGGCTACAGCGATCGGGTCCACGATTTAACAGGATTGTTTGCTGATCTTCCAATACTTTCAGACCACCAATTCCTGTACCGATGATTACCCCCACCTGTTCTGCGTTCAGTTCGTTAATGACAAACTGCGCGTCTGCTAAAGCCTGCTTGCTAGCTGCAACCGCAAACTGGGCAAATCTATCCATGCGTTTAGCATCTTTACGATCCATATAGTCGTGGGGGTCAAATCCTTTTACCTCGCCAGCGATACGGCAATCATGCTTAGACGCATCGAATAAAGTGATTAATTCTATGCCGTTGCGTCCGCTCAATAACCCTTCCCAATACTCACTTAAGGTATTGCCGATCGGTGTAATCGCTCCCAGGCCAGTAACAACAACGCGCTTTTGCTCAAAATCTGTCATGATTCATCTATTAACTTGGGTTTCCCTGCCCAGAACGCAGAACAAAATAAACAATGGATAATCTCTGAGAGTTTAGGAAATTAGAGAGGTCTGATAATGCCGGAGCATGGCGAAGCGATCGCTTTTCTCCTTGAAAAAGCCTCTCCACAAGGTTTCTTATGCTGATGCCGCCACTTTGTCGTTGATGTATTCTACCGCTTGTTGCACGGTTAGAATCTTTTCGGCGGCATCGTCGGGAATTTCAATATCAAACTCTTCTTCTAGGGCCATAACTAATTCCACTGTATCTAGGGAATCTGCTCCTAGATCGTCAGCAAAGTTAGCTTCTGGTTTTACTGCGTCGGCTTCAACGCCTAATTGCTCTACCACAATGCCTTTTACTTTATCGAAAATTTCCTGTTCGCTCATAGCTCTTCCTTATCGCGGTTGCTAGAACTGCCTTTCCAATCAAGATTGTTCTAAGCATTTTTTAATCTTATCTGATATGGTGATCCCTCTATCATGTCAATAGCCAATTTTCTGATTGACACCCAAAATATTTTGCTGTGGTCAGTCCCGATCTTGGTTGAGGCTGACGCTGGGACTCTTGGGACTCTTGGGACAAGGATTGCGATCGTGGCAATGAAAATTTTCCTATCTAGCAAACTCCTGTAACCGCCCAAAACCCCTAAAAGCGCCATCATTAGGATAGGAACTACTATCCGGTTCTTGGTTACTTCACCAATAATACTTGACAAATGACTCTTAGATATGCTTACTTCCCCGGTTGTGTTGCCCAAGGTGCTTGCCGGGAATTATACCAATCAACAGCGGCTTTGACTAAAGCTTTAGGGATTGAATTAGTTGAGCTAAAAAAAGCCTCTTGCTGTGGTTCTGGCACTTTTAAAGAAGAATCTCGCTTGTTGGAAGATACTGTCAATGCCCGAAATATCGCTTTAGCAGAGGAGTTAAACTTACCTTTACTCACCCATTGCAGCACTTGCCAAGGTGTAATCGGTCATGTGGATGAGCGATTAAAAGAAGAATTGCAAACTAACCCAGCTTACATCGAAGAAATTAACGGCCTTTTGCAAAAAGAAGGTTGTTCCCCTTATCACGGTAATACTACGGTTAAACATCTCCTTTGGGCATTAGTCGGAGATTTTGGATTAGAGGAATTGCAAAAGCGAGTTGTTCTCAAACTGAGCGGTCTGAAGTGCGCTGCTTTTTATGGATGCTACCTGCTCCGGGCGCAAAAGTCTATCCCTTTTGACGATCCTCACCAGCCGGAATCAATGGAAAATGTATTTCGGGCTTTGGGGGCAACTCCTGTTTATTATCAGGGTAGAACTCAATGTTGTGGTTGGCCTCTTTCTAGTTATGCTACTACCCAATCTTTTCAAATGGCAGGAAAACAAATTCAAGATGCCATTGCAGCTGGTGCAGATTGTTTGGTAACTCCTTGTCCTTTGTGTCACTTAAATTTGGATTCCCGTCAACCAGAAGTGGAAAAGGTAATTGAGCAAAAGTTAGGTTTACCTGTATTGCATTTGCCGCAGTTAGTTGCTTTAGCTGTAGGTGTGGAACCGAAACAATTGGGTTTAGATAGACATATTGTTTCTACTCGTCCCATATTGGAAAAATTAGGCTGGTGATTCTTGACTGGGGAAGTTTGAGTTTTGAGTTGTAGGGAAAGGAAAAATTTTGAGTTATCACCTCGTCCCCTTGTCTCTCTCTCCTCTGTTGGTGCGATCTTGTAGCACGAGGCAAAGCCTCTATTTCTCGTGACCAGGTTGAACCTGGTCACGAGGTCTTGGGAGGTTCTACCTCCTTTCTGGAGCAAGATCTGAGTGTTGCCTTCAATGACCAAAATTTCTTTCTTTCTCACCGCTGATAATAAACCCTGAATATTTGTGGAGTTACTTGCAAATACTCAGGGTTTAAAAGTCAAGTTATGAATTCACTTCTAATGTTTCGATCGCTGAAATTATCAGCCGGAAATTTGCGGTTGTTAGTCGGTGAGGTTGACTTTGAAGACTTGGCGGCGTAGTTCTTCAGCTTTGGGCAGAGTTAAAGTCAAAATACCATTCTTAAACTCAGCTTTGACTTGTTCGTTTTCCACATGAACTGGTAGTTGTACTAGGCGTTGAAACTTCCCATAACGGAGTTCAGAATGATATAAACCTTTTCCCTCTGTCCGTTTTTCCGAGTGATGTTCACCAGAAATGGATACAGCTTCTCTGGTAACTTCAATGTTCAAGTGTTTGGCTTCTACACCAGGAATTTCTGCTCGTAAAATCAGGTGATTTTCCTCATCTTTGAGTTCTATTGCTGGTGCCCAATTGGTATTTCCAGCTTGAGGATTAATTTCCAGAAGTTCGTCAAACATCCGATCCATTTGACGACGGAGGGATTCCATTTCAGAGAATGGTTGCCAACGTACTAATCTCATAGATAACGCTCCTTTTGTCAACTTCTTGGGAAATAGAGTTAGATATTTTTTAAACCTCAGTTAAAGATCTAGGTTCAAGTTTTGTGGTTGTTCTTCCTGGCATCTTTAACTTACAAATATATAGTGCCCCAAGTCAGAGAAATTGTTAGGTCGGGAAACCCTACTAAGTTAGTACCTTTTTCCGATAATGGGGGCTACTTTTCATTAGTATGACGTTTCATTTGTCTAAAGAATTGGTACATTTCTGGTAAGCGGCTGTAGATGGCAGAAGCTTTGAGAAAGATTTTGTGAGAAACAGCAGGAATACCAGAGACAATTGTCCCGGGTTCTACGTTATTATGAATGCCTGATTTGGCAGTGGCGATCGCCCCATCCCCAATCACAGCTTGATTAGCAATTCCTACTTGTCCAGCTAATAAGACATTGTTGCCAACTTTCACTCCCCCAGCTAATCCTACTTGTGCTGCTAAGGCACAATTAGAACCTATTTGGCAACCATGACCAATATGTACTAAGTTGTCAATTTTGGTGTTTTGGGCAATCCGAGTTTCCCCGACTGCTGGACGATCGATCGTACTATTACAACCAATTTCTACGCCATCTTCTAATACAGTGCAACCAGATTGTTCCATTTTGAACCAACCAGATTTAGTGGGTACAAAACCGAACCCTTCGGCACCAATTACTGCGCCACTATGAATCACACAATTTGCGCCGATGATAGTGCGTTCATGAATGGTACAGTTGGCGTGGAGAGTGGTGCGATCGCCGATTTCTGCACGGGGATAAATCACTACATTCGGATGAATACAAACTTCATTACCGAGTTTTACACCAGCTTGAATTACTACATTTGGGCCTACATAAATATCTCTACCAATCTCCACTGAGGGATGAATTACCGCTGAGGGATGAATCCCAACATCGGGACGAAAAGGTTTATAAAATAAGGCGATCGCTTTGGCAAATAATAATCTGGGTTCAGCATCAGCTAACCAAGCAATTCCTCGTTCAATAGCTTGTTCCTGCAACTGTTCATCAGGCGGCAAAATCAAGGCGCTAGCGGTAGTTTCATTCACCATTGCCGCAAACTTTCCCCCTTCTATATAACTCAAAGTGCCTGTAGGTGCGTTATCGATCGGGGCTAAACCAGTAATTTCTGGATCGATGTCGTCGTATGATGTCAAGCTATGAAAAGGTACGTCTAGTTTTTGGACAATTTCGCTGAATTTCATGGTCTTTAAATATTTGATTGATCCCAAATCCGGCGTAGAGAACACAGAGAAAGAGGAAAAGCGAAAGGCAAAATTTCTAACTTCCCATTGCTTGACCAGCTAACCAAGCGGTTGTCCATGCACTCTGAAAATTAAATCCGCCAGTTACTCCATCAATATCTAGAATTTCCCCGGCAAAGTAAAGCCCCTGACAACACTTACTTTCCATAGTCTTAAAATTTACTTCTTTTAAATTCACGCCACCACAGGTAACGAATTCTTCCTTAAAAACCCCTTTGCCGCTAATCTGGTATTCACCTTGAGTAATTTCCTGGATTAATTGATTGAGGTTTTTATTGGAAAGTCCTGCCCATCGATCTTCAGAGGCAATATTTACACGGGCAATTAGATATTCCCACAAACGTCTGGGGACTAGAAGCGGACAAGTTGTGGAAATTTGCCGTTGTGGTAATTGAGATCTGACTGCTAACAATTGTTTGCGTAAAAATTCGGGGTTGGAATCAGGAACCCAATTAATTAGTAGATTTGCTTGGTAGTGATTTTCCTGTAAAATTCTTGCACCCCAAGCAGAAAGTTTTAAAATTGCTGGGCCGCTTAAACCCCAATGAGTAATTAAGATTGCGCCTGTTTGTTCAAAGTGGGTTTTGCCTGCTATTTGTAAGCGCAATTTGACTTTTTCGACGCTGACTCCGGCTAATTCTGTTAATTGTCGATCGCCAACATTAAAAGTAAACAAAGATGGGACTGGCGATACAATTTGATGACCTAATGCTTTGGCAATTTGGTAGCCTGAAGGGTTACTACCGGAAGCTAGAAGAAGGCGATCGCAAATCATCACCTCGCCATCTTTCAACCGCACTTCAAATTTGCCTAATTCTCCCCCCATTTTCCCAACTGAGGAAACTTTGACCTTTGTCCGCAGTTCTATTCCTAAATTTTTCGCGGTTTTGAGTAAGCAGTTGGCGATCGTCGCTGAATCATCAGTTACAGGGAACATCCTGCCATCTGACTCAGTTTTGAGTTCCACACCTTGCGCCGCCAACCAAGCAATCATATCCCTTGGCTGAAAGCGACTGAAAGCGCCCCGCAAAGCTTTACCGCCTCTAGGATAATACTGCACTAACTCGGCTGGTTCAAAACAAGCATGAGTCACGTTACATCTTCCCCCACCAGAAATCAGCACTTTGGTCAAGGGTTCATGACTTGCTTCTAAAATGGTAATTTCTACATCAGGATGAGCTTGGGCGCAGGCGATCGCACCGAAAAATCCTGCCGCCCCACCACCGATCGCTAAAATTTTTATTGGTTTTACACTCAAGTTAATCAACTACTCGTCGTAGGGTTCAAAGTCGTCTTTTCCTGCCCCACAAACAGGGCAAATCCAATCTTCGGGGATATCCTCAAAGGCTGTACCTGCTTCTATACCTCCATCTGGGTCGCCTTGTTCTGGATCGTAGATATAACTGCAAACTGTACATATATATTTTTCCATGTTTGCTATTCCCTAACGAGGTTTTACCATACTGTTTCTTGCAAATAGCTGAGTATGCCTGCAATTACACAAAACAGTATTAACACCCAAATTATGCCACCTGGAAGAAAACTGAGGATAGCCATACCTCTGAGTACCCAAACAACTAAGGTAATGCCGAGAATTAAACTAAAAATCGAGATAAATCTCCAATTCCCTGGATTCGGTGTTCTAGCCACAATCTTGTTTCCGAAATTCGTCTTCATTATGCCACAGCGATTTCTTCACCTGTGTTTATTGTTCTGTTTGTTTGTTTAAAGTGCTGGATGCCTGACTGAGGATAAATACATAGGAGAAAGGAGAAAAATCTTTGTGCTCTCCAAGTTTTCCCAGAGAGATATTTTGTTTAAATGACCGAATTTAACGATAAATTGGGTAATTTACCCATATCATTAATCTTGAAGCCAAAAATTTTCCAAATCTTTATTCTAACTTTGCAGTTTCTTCAACTGATCTGGGTATTTTGGTAAATAGGCAGAGAAGAACACCTAAGTTTTTTAGGGAACTTCTAGCTCTGGACTGTATTCCCTATTAGTAATTAAGTTGCTTAAGCGATCATGACTACACTTTGTATATCTGAACCTTCTGTGAGTGTAAAAAACGTGGTGTGGAATCAACAACAACAGAAAGCTTTGCTGTCTGGGGAAGTTTTGCTGGAAACTAGAACTCACTCAGCTTGGGGTGGTGCTTGTACAGCTTCGATGTACTTGCCTTGTCAGCGATCGCACGCTTGGCAACAACTAACTGATTATCCCCGTTGGGTACATTACTTCCCTGACTTAATCCGTAGCGAAGTCATCAATAGAGGAGATAGTCTCAAAAACAAGCGTCTGTATCAAATTGCCCGCAAAGCTTTCTTAATGTTTTCTGCGGAAGTAGAAATTTACTTAAAAGTGATAGAAGTGGTGCAGCAGCAAATCCAATTCCGTATGGAAAAAGGCAGTTTTAATGACTTTACTGCTGATTTAAAATTACAAGATTGGAGTAATGGTACTTTGCTTACCTATAGCGTCCAAGCAACCCCTACTATTCCCGTACCTTCTCTTTTTATTCAACAAGCAATGCTCTTAGATTTACCAGCTAATATGCGAAAGATGCGTCAAGTTATTTGTGCTGCTACTTAAAACTGGTTCGGATTGTTATCTCCTCACACTAATTCCGTTTATTTAAACTAGGACTTACGCAAAGGCTCTATTTGTAGGGTGCGTTAACTAAGCGTGTAACGCACCATTCCACTTAAAAATGAAAATACGGAAGAGTTAAACCATTAACTCTTCCGTAAAAATGTTTATTTTAACAAAAATGTCGGCCGAAGTCCCTTGCCTAAAATCTCCGATTTAGTTGGGGATGAATGACGACGTGCGACCTGAACTGGTCGTCTAGTACGAGGAACCCTGTCCTCTAGGAGATTCACACCTCCTACCCCCACGTAA